>JAGLWR010000119.1 GCA_023133315.1 Methanomicrobia archaeon
AGTTAAGGAAGAAGTAAAAAAGAAATAAAAGAAGAACCTCAAGTTAAGGAGGAGTAAGATGGCTATATTGAGAAAGGATGAGATAAGAGAAATGGATCTAGAAGAGATGTATGAAAAACTTGGTGAACTTAAATCCGAGTTTTCCAGAGAAAAAGCGTTATGCTCTACAGGTAGTGCACCTGAGAATCCTGGAAAAATTGGAGAACTGAGAAGAACGATAGCGAGAATAAAAACAATAATAACTGAAACAGAGAGGAGGAAGTAATGCCTGAAATATGTCCAATATGTGGATTGCCTAAGGAACTTTGTGTATGCGAAGAAATTGCAAAGCAGGAGCAGCAAATAAAGATTTATACCTCAAGAAGAAGATTCGGAAAGCTGATGACCGTCATAAAAGGGATCAACAGCAGCGATATAGAGCTTACCGAACTCTGTAAAATACTAAAATCAAAGTGTGCCTGCGGTGGAACGGTGAAAAAAGGAAAAATTGAATTACAGGGCCACCATATCAAAAAAGTGAAAGATATATTGATCAACATGGGATACAGCAAAGAAATGATTACATGAGGAGAGAGTTGATCGGCAAGAAGATCACAGTGAAAAAAAGCGTAAATAGGGCGTATATTGGGATAACAGGCACTGTGATTGACGAAACAAGAAATATGCTGATCCTCGATACAAAGAGAAAACTCATAAAAGAAAACATCGTCATTGAAGTGGATGGAACTGTATTGGATGGAAAAGATATAATAGGAAAACCTGAAAACAGAATCAAAAGGTGAGATAAATGGAATGTAAGGACAAAAACTGTCCTTCTCACGGGAATTTGAAAACTCGTGGAAGGATATTTGAAGGTGTCGTAATAAGTGACAAAATGCGTAACAGTGTAGTTGTAAAAAGAGAATTTTTAGAGTATATCCCTAAATATGAAAGATACGCAAAGAAATCTTCAAAAATTACTGCTCACAATCCTCTTTGTATTAATGCAAAGGTAGGAGATACTGTAAAGTTTTCAGAATGCAGACCGATAAGTAAAACAAAGAGTTTTGTGATAATTGAGGTGATTTGATGGTAAAAAAAGGAGCTGGGGCTACTAGAGGTAGATCTCCCATAAGACCAATACGATCATTAACAACGGGATCCAGTTTAGTCTGTGCAGATAATACCGGAGCAAAAGAACTTGAAATTATCTCTGTTATCGGTTACAAGGGTACGTTGAGGAGGTATCCCTCCGCGGGTGTCGGCGATATGGTTGTAGTGTCAGTGAAGAAGGGAAAGCCTGATATAAGGAAGACGATTGTCAACGCTGTTATAATAAGACAGAGAAAGGAATATAAAAGACTTGATGGAATGAGAGTGAAATTTGATGATAATGCAGCAGTAATAATAAACCCTGATGGAATGCCTAAAGGATCTGAGATAAAGGGGCCATTGGCCAAAGAAGCTGCTGAAAAATGGGTAAGATTATCTGGAATTGCCAATATAATAGTATGAGTGTGATTTTATGACTATACAGAAAAGAAAACAAAGAAAAATGCATTTTGATGCACCTCTGCACAAAAGACAAAAGATTATGTCAGCACCGTTGTCTGCGGAACTGAGAGATAAATACGGTATAAAGAGTTTACCCGTGAGAAAGGGAGACAAAGTAAGAGTGCTGAGAGGAGATTACATCTTTTCTGAAGGTAAAATCATGAAGATAGATCTGAAGAACAGTAGGATATTTGTTGAGAAAATTACAAGGGAGAAAACAGATGGTACGGAAGTGAATATACCTTTCCACCCATCGAGTGTTGAATTAACTAATCTGGACCTCAAAGATGAAAAAAGATCCAAAATTATTGAGAGGGGAGGAGTATGACGAGAATAGGACAAAAAAAATGTTTGAAAAGGTCAAAAGCTCCAAGAATATGGAGGATTCACAGGAAAGAGAAAAAATGGACAGTTAAAAACATCCCGGGTCCACATTCAGGCCAAAAATCAGTTCCTTTATTATTTATATTGAGAGAGTATCTTGGATACGCACAGACGAGAAAAGAAGCAAAAATGATTTTGAATAGAGGGCTGGTGTTTGTGGATGGAAAGGTAATGAAAGACGAAAGAACTCCTCTTGGTATAATGGATGTCATAGAGATACCAAAAACTAAAGAGTATTATAGGGTCCTTCCAAATAGAAAGGGAGAAATGCGTCTTCACAAAATTCAAAAAGAAGAAAAAAATCTAAAAATTTTCAGTATAAGAGGTAAAAAAGTTTTAAAAAAGGGTGTAATTCAGTTAAATCTGCATGATGGAAAGAATATACTCGGAGATAATACGTATAATGTCCATGATACGATACTCTACGATTTAAGTAAAAAAGAAATAAAAGAACACATTCCGTTTAAGAAAGGTACCTTGGGTTTTGTGATAAAAGGAATCAACGTTTCGAAGATGGGAAAAATTGTGGAAATAAACAAGAGAGATGTTGGTCGCAGTACTGTTACATTGGAAAGTAAAAGGGAGCGTTTCAAAACATTGAAAAATTACGTGTATATAATCGGCAAAGGAAAAAGTTTGCTCTCAATACCTGAGGTGGCGTAGATGCATGAGATGGAAAAACCAAGGGTAAGTAAGATAGTTATAAACATGGGCATTGGAGAATCGGGAGAGAAACTTGCGAATGCTGAATCATTGTTAAAAACTCTAACAGGCCAGAAACCAATAAAGAGAAAAGCAAAACAAACCAATAAAGATTTTGGAATCAGAAAAAACGAGCCCATAGCATCAAAGGTAACTTTGAGAGGTAAAAAAGCTTATGAATTTTTAAAAAATGCTTTTGAAGCTGTGGAAAATAAAATAAACTTGGGCAGTTTTGATATGTATGGTAATTTCTCATTCGGTATTAAAGAACACATAGACCTTCCGGGAGTAAGATACGATCCGAAAGTAGGTGTTTTTGGGATGGATGTTTGTGTATCTCTGGAAAGACCGGGGTACAGAATCAAAAGAAGAAGAATAAAAAGAAGGAAAATCTCTCCAAGCCATAGAATAACAAAGGAGGAAGGAATAACCTTTATTAAAGAGCAGTTTAAGGTGAATGTTTATGAGTAAAGGAAGAGGCAGAAGAAGATGCAGAAGATGTGGCGGTCACAAAGCTGTGATAAGAAGATATGGATTGTACCTCTGTAGAAGATGCTTTAGAGAGGTAGCACCAAAATTAGGATTCAAGAAATACGTATGAGGTGTAAAAATGTTGAATGATCCTTTAGCAGACGCACTCTCCAATATAACAAATCATGAAGAAGCTAGAAAAACTGAGGTTATAATTCCCGCATCCAGGATAATTGGGAATATATTAAAGATAATGCAGAAGTATAACTTTATTGGTGCCTTTGAATTTATCGATGATGGAAAATCCGGGAATTTCAAAGTAGAACTTATAGGGAACATAAATAAGTGCGGTGTAATAAAGCCCAGATCTCCTGTAAAGAAAGATGGGTTTGAAAAATGGGAAAAAAGATTCTTACCTGCGAAGAACTTTGGAATCCTACTCATATCAACCCCTAAGGGGATTACGAGTCACAAAGAGGCAGATGCAAATGAAACAGGCGGAAGATTGTTAGCGTATGTATACTAGGTGATAGGATGATAGTAACTACAGAAGAAATCATGGTCCCAGAGGATATAGAGCTTACGTTTGAAGGGAATACTATCAAAGTTAGAGGTAAGAAGGGGGAACTTTTTAGAGTTTTTGATTATCCAAGTATTATAATTAAAAATGAGGATGGAAAGCTTACAATTTCATCTTCTTCTAATAGAAAGAAAGATATAGCAATGATAAGAACAACTAAAGCACATATAGTGAATATGATCAAAGGAGTGGAAGAAGGGTTTCAATACACATTGAAGATAGTTTATGCTCATTTTCCAATGAATGTAAAACTAGAAGGAAATAAAGTAGCTATCCAAAATTTCTTAGGTGAGAAACATCCGAGATTTGCAAAGATCGTTGGAAATACCAAAGTCACGATAAAAGGAGATACAATAACAGTGGAAGGAATAAATAAAGAAGAAGTGGGTCAGACATCTGCGAATATAGAACAGGCTACGAGAATAAAGAAAAGAGATACGAGGGTATTTCAGGATGGTATATACTTAGTTGAAGGTGCATAAAAATGATCGAAAGATTACTGAAGATCAAGAAGGAAAAAAATAGAAAAAA
>JAGLWR010000012.1 GCA_023133315.1 Methanomicrobia archaeon
AGTACTCTCATTTTATCCCGTTCAGTTTGCAACCTACCGATGAACCATGTACCGGCGTTTGTGAGACCTTTGTAATCCAGGTCAACAGGATTCTGCGTGGTGAGAATGACACCCAGTCCGAATGCCCGCGCCTGCTTTAAAAGAGTGAGCATAGGTTTCTTGCTGGGAGGTGCGGCGACGGGAGGAAAAAATCCAAAGATTTCATCCATGTACAGAAGAGCGCGAAGGCTTGTGGTACCCGGCTGTCTGCGCATCCATGCGATGACCTGATTGAGCAGTATCGTGACGAAGAACATCCGTTCCGCATCGTTGAGATGTGCAATGTAGAAAATTGAGTGGCGCGGCTTGCCATCGGACGTGCTCAGAAAGCTGGCTATATCGAGGGGCTGCCCCTGCAGCCAGTTCTGAAAGCTTGGAGCGGCAATGAGATTGTTCAGGTTCATGGCCAGTTCCATCCGATCCTTCTTAGGAAAGAATGTATCGATATCAAACACACCGAGCGTTCTCATGGGGGGATCCTGGATTGACACGATAATTTTTGCGATATCTAAATCTTCACCTTGACGCCAGAAGTGCTCGAATAACGTGGAGAGAAGTATGTGCTCCCGGGAACGTACGGGATCGGCACGTATACCGATAAGTCCCAGAAGTGCACTGACGATCCCCTGTATCTGTTCGCGAAGCAATTCAGCGTCAGTGTCCCAGTTGAGAGATGGTGCAGCAAAAGAATGTAAGATCGATACGGGAACGCCAGCATCACTTCCCGGCGTGTAGATCACAAAATCTGCTGAGTTACACAACATTCTAATGCGCTCACCGTCCTGCCCCCATTGAGCAAGTCCTTTACGCCATAATTCAGCCTGTTGAACAGAAAACTCTTCCACACTCATCCCCTTGCGGCGTGCATCGCCCACATTAACCCACGATTGAAAATCTTCAGGACGCAGTTCAGGAAACGTGAGCAGCAGATTGGTAATATCGCCCTTTGGATCGATTATAATAGCTGGCACGTGATCGATGGCTGCTTCTTCGAGAATGTCGATGCAGAGACCTGTCTTACCACTGCCAGTCATACCCACGCAGACAGCGTGTGTTGTGAGATCGCGAGCATCGTACATCAGGAGCCGATCACGTAACTCTCCTGTACCTACATCATACTCCTTCCCTATGTAAAATGCACCGAGTTTTTCAAAATCCATTTTTATCACTCTCAGATCGATCTAGTCTACACTTTTATTATCCTATAAATATAAATTTCTTTTGTGTATGGTGATTCTTCTTCACTGGATAATTGTTTTGGTAAGAATCATTATAAAATGGATGCTAAAATCCAAAAAAAAAGAAGATAGTGTACTATCTTCTCCAATGAGATCTGTAATCAAAGTTTAAAGACACCTGCGTCTTTCTTAACTGCACCAGGAGTCTTTATCTTTACAGCATCTCCGCGTTTTGCTTCTTCCACTTTTTTTCCTGCTATTTCCATATGTTCTACAACAAATTCTAAATCTCCTATTTTTACCTTATCTCCAACTTTGAAATCCACCATGACGTTTATTCCGGCAAGATTGGAGTCGGCAAAATATGTATTTACTTCTCCTACTTTTATTGCCATTTTATCACCTACATATATTTTCCATTTTTTATTTATAAATTCTTTGGTTAATATTAGAAAATTAAAAAAGACAGATTTAAACAGAAATCTTTTTATCTCTTTACAGAGTTGATAAAACAATGAAATATAAAATAATCCATGATCCTATCCATGGGAGTATAAAGGTAGAAGGTCTAATCCTGGAACTTCTGCACTCTCCAGAACTCCAGAGATTGAGAGATATAAAACAGATAGGATTAACTAACCTCGTATTTCCGGGAGCCAACCACACAAGGTTTGAACACTCTTTGGGCGTTTATTACCTCACAAATAAAATCTGCGAAGAGCTCCATCTCGAGAAAGAAGTTTTAAATGCTGCTGCAGTTCTTCATGATTCCGGGCATCTCCCTTTTTCCCATACCCTAGAGTATCTATCAAAAATTTATCTCAAAAAGGATCATGTTGATCTCACGTGCGAGTGTGTTTTAGATCTGGAAGATATGCTCGAAAAATACGATATAAAACCAGAAGAAGTCATAAAGATCATAAAATGCGAGGAAAAGGGATACAAATCTCAGATAATATCTGGAGATTTAGATGTAGATAGAATAGATTATCTCTTGAGGGATTCGCATTACACGGGAGTTGCACACGGGATCATAGACGTGGAAAGGATCCTAAAAACTATAGAGATCAGGAATGGTGTTTTAGGAATAAATAAGAAGGGTGTTCTGGCAGTCGAGGGTATGCTTATAGCACGAGACATGATGTACGCCTCCGTATACTTCCATAAAACGGCGAGAATTGGCGACAGCATGCTTGGAAGGGCTGTAGAATATATCCTTGAATATGAAAAAATTGAAGAAATAGTAAAAATGACAGATTCCGAACTTCTGTGTACCTTAAAAAACTCTGAAGGATTTCCAAGAGAGATCTATAGACGGTTGAAATACAGAGATCTGTTCAAAGTTGTGGCATATAGGGATCTGGATTTAAATCTTGAGAAGAGGAAAGAGTTAGAAAATGAGATCTGTGAAAAGGCAGAGATCCCTGAAAACTGCTGTATTGTGGATATTCCTGAAATTAAAGACCCGGAAAAATTGGAGATAAAAGTCTTCGATAAGGAGATTAAAAATTTTGAAGAGTACATGATTTTAAAGAAGTCAAAACCTATAAAATACCCCACGATAATTTCCACACCTGAAAAATATAGAGAAAGAGTTAAACGAGTTGTAGAACGAATATGAAAAAAATACTTAATTATTATGGAGCTGAGATAGATCTGAGTGATTATGAACTCATAGAAATAAAAAAAGAACTTTATATTGTTAAAAAGGATATGGTTCCCTTCTTGAGGGGAGAAGTAAAAGCTGCGGGACTGAAAGTAAAAAATTCTGAAATATCTCTCGAGTTTGCCTTTAAAATAGCCAGATATGCTACAAGAAACAAGGTTATAATTAATGAAAAAGGAGAAAATCTCTTTTTGTACGGAAGAGACGTTTTCAGGGAGAATATAATAGAACGAGATCTAAAAAAAGGTAAAAAGCTAGTTTTGAACTTCAAAAATGAATGTTTGGGCATAGGATTCTGGAATGGAAAGATTTTAGAGAATATAAAAGACAGAGGGATGTTTTTAAGAGTTTTTGATTAAGATTTTTTTCTACCCATCGCTTTTACAAGCCCCATAAACACTGGAGAGGGTCTCTCTACCCTCGATGTAAACTCAGGGTGATACTGCGTTCCTATAAAGAAAGGATAATCCTCGAGTTCCAGAACTTCCATCCTTCCATCTTCAGATTTTCCTGTGAATCTTACTCCATTTTTTGTGAGCAGATCTATATACTCTGGATTTACTTCGTATCTATGTCTGTGCCTCTCATATATCTCCTTGGATTTATATAAACTGTATACAGTGCTCTTTTCATCTAAAATTATTTTATATGCCCCCAATCTCATAGTTCCTCCCATGTTCTTTATCTTTTTCTGTTCTGGCAAAAGGTCTATCACGGGCTCATCCGTCTCAGCAAACTCCATCGAGTTTGCATTTTTTAATCCAATGCTTCTTGCATACTCTATCGTTGCAAGCTGGAATCCCAGACATATCCCCAGGAAAGGTATTTTTTTCTCTCGTGCGTAGGTTATCGCTCTTATTTTTTCTTCTGTTCCTCTCACGCCGAAACCTCCGGGGACTAGAATACCATCAACATCTTCAAGATCTTCTTTTTTAATACTCTCCGATTCTAACCATTTTATATTTACATGTGCCCCCGTATAATAAGAACAGTGTCTCAATGCCTCTCCGATACTTATATAAGAATCATGAAGATCCATGTACTTACCTATCATCGCGAGTGTAACCTCTGTCTCGTATTTTTTTGAGATTATCGATCTCCATCTCTCCAAGTTAGGTTTTCTTCTGAGCCCGAATTTGTCTATTATTTTTTCGCCTATCTTTTGCTCATTCAATAAGAGAGGCACCGTGTATATGTCGTCGACATCGTGATTGCTTATAACGTGATCTTCACTGACATTGCAAAACAGTGCTATCTTCCTCTTCGTTTTCTCGAGAAGGGTAGTTTTAGATCTGCATACGATCATGTGGGGAGATATCCCTGTCTCCATGAGTTTTTTTACAGAGTGCTGCGTTGGCTTTGTTTTCTGCTCTCCCACAACATCGAGACTCGGAACTAACGTTACATGAACAAAAACAACGTCCTCTTCCCACGACAGCTGTCTGCCCGCTTCCAAAAAGGGCATACTTTCTATATCTCCAACTGTTCCTCCGACTTCAATAACGGTGAAATCATAGTTCTCTCCCACAATTCGTATCTCTGATTTGATCTCGTCTGTGAGATGAGGTATGGGCTGAACAGTTTTCCCCAGATAATCTCCTCTCCTTTCTTTTTCAATGACCCTCTTGTATATCTTTCCTGTAGTGATATTATGATCTCTCGTAAGATCAACATTCAAGAATCTCTCATAATTTCCTAAATCCAGATCCACTTCTCCTCCATCATGCAGAACAAAAACTTCCCCATGCTCAAAAGGGCTCATCGTTCCTGCATCCACATTGAGATACGGATCTATTTTGATTACAGTAACCTTGTACCTCATACTCTGGAGAATTTTGGCAATGGAGGCTGTTGTAACTCCTTTACCCAAACCTGAAAGTACTCCGCCAGTAACAATTATATATCTCATATGAAGAATAATTCTACTACTTTATAAGGTTTAGGGTTTGAGTATGCACATAGTTTGATCTTCGTGAAACATTTGGTTTCAACAACTGACACAAGGTTTAAAAATAAAAGAGGTAATGTAAAAATGATAATCGAATATGAACGATATAAATTTGTGAGGTAATGAGGTATGACCGAAGAAATAAAAATTTTTGGAACAACTGCAGAAAAGGGGCGATGGATCTTCGTTGCACTTGGACTAACAATAAATTTGTGTCTTGGTAGTGTCTATTCATGGAGTGTTTTCAGAAAGCCATTGGAACAATTATTCAGTGCTGGCGCAACTGAAAGTGGATTGCCGTATATGTTCTTTTTAGCATTTTTTGCAATATTAATGCCAATAGCGGGGGGGCCCTTGGATAAATACGGCCCCAGAGTCATAACTATATTAGGGGGAGTAACAGTTGGTTTTGGTTGGATATTGGCTAGTTTTACATCGAGTATGACTATGCTAGCTGTAAGTTATGGTATAATCGCTGGAGGAGGAGTAGGTATAACCTATGGAGGACCAATTGCAGTATCAACGAAATGGTTTCCGGATAAAAAGGGCTTGGCAGTTGGCTTGACACTGGTAGGTTTTGGACTGTCTCCCTTCATAACTGCACCCTTGGCCAGAATGTTTATTGATTCATACGGTCCTCTTCAGACATTTGGAATTTTCGGAGCGGTCTTCCTCGTACTCATTGTTTTATTAGCGATTCCCCTGAGGTTCCCATCTGCTGAATGGAAACCTGCCGGATGGGCCCCATCTAAAGCGGCCATTACTACCGTGGATATGGATACTTCTAAAATGCTGAAAACTCCAACTTTCTACGGATTGTGGCTGTGTTATACAATTGGAACATTGAGCGGACTCATGGCAATAGGTATATCGAGTCCAGTCGGACAGGAAATTATTAAACTGGCTCCGCAAACAGCGGCAATAACAGTCTCGATCTTTGCTATATTCAATGGGATAGGAAGACCAATATTCGGCTGGCTTACTGATAGACTCACCCCGAGACATTCAGCGGTGATATCTTTTGTGATAATATTCTTGGCTTCAATAGGAATGTTAAATGCCGGCGAAACAAAAATTGTTTTATACCTGCTGTGTTTCTGTTGCTTCTGGTTGTGCTTAGGAGGATGGTTAGCAATAGCTCCCACTTCTACAGCAATCTTCTTTGGAACTAAACACTATGGTAAAAACTATGGGATAATGTTTACCGCATATGGTGCAGGCGCAATATTAGGAGGATTAATATCTGGAAGAATTAGAGATATATTTGGAAGCTATATCTATACTTTCTATCCAACGGCTGTACTCGCTGTTATCGGAATAGTAATTGCAATCCTTCTATTAAAATCATCTAAAAAGGATGCAGATATCATTAATTGAAGAGAAATAGAACTTGAGTAAATTTTCGTATAAAAATTTCTCTTTTTTATTTTTTATGTCACCAAAAACGCTACCCCTATCAAAATAAAAACGATTCCTCCTATCTTCGATAATATCTTCTCGTTTACTTTTGTTGAAATAAACCTGCCGAGGTATATTGCCATTATCGATAGGAGAGTTAAAGATATCATGATGCCGATGAGAACGAGGAGCGGATTATATCTCGTTGCAAAGACTCCTGACGCGATCTGTGTCTTATCGCCCAACTCGGAAATAAAAATTACGATAAATCCCGAGTAAAATGGTTTCTTCAGATCAGGTTCTTTTTCTTGTCTTGCACTCCTCAGTGTTAGCACACCAAAGAGTATAAATATTATTCCGGAAAGAATTTTAATATAGCTCAGAGGCACTATTCTTGTTATATAATCTCCTGCCAGAACAGCTACTCCGTCTGCAATAAGAAAAGCCAATATTATGCCAGATAATAACTTGAGGTGCTCTTTTGTTTTCGTCGAGAGGAGAAAAATCGCAATCTGTGTTTTATCTCCCAGTTCTGCTATGCCGATAACGATCATCGGAACAAGTAAATCCTGCAGCATGATTTTCCTCTCTTGTCATAGTTATATATGCTTTGTTGGTAATCTTAAAAAACTATTTAAAGAAAAAACTGAATCTTATCTCATGATTATTAGGACAGATAATTTGTCAAAGTATTACGATCATATTCCTGCTATCAGAGAACTATCAATAAAGATAGAAGAAGGTGCGACAGGTTTACTTGGACCTAATGGTGCTGGAAAATCCACACTTATACGTGTACTACTGGGATTATTACAGCCTTCTTCTGGAGATGGCACTGTATTGAAATTTGATATAAAAAAAGAGAGAGTTAAGATCAGAGAAAAGATAGGGTATATGCCCGAACATGACTGTCTCATTGGAAACATGACTGCGGTTGCTTTCGTGACTTACATGGGAGTTATACGAGGTCTGCCAAAAGATGATGCGCTGCAGAGAGCCCATGAAACCCTGTACTATGCTGGTATAGGGGAAGAAAGATACAGAAAAATAAAAGAATACTCCTCGGGTATGAAACAGAGGGTAAAACTTGCTCAGGCACTCGTTCATGATCCGGAGATTCTATTTTTAGACGAACCTACAGATGGTATGGATCCCTTTGGCAGAGATGAAATGCTTGCAATAATAAAGGATATATCCAAAAAGGGGAAAAATGTCCTTTTATCATCTCATATACTGCCTGATGTAGAAGAGGTCTGTGACAAAGTTATTCTGATAAATAAAGGAGAACTTGTAGTAGAAGGAAGTATAAGTGAACTTTTGGAAAATAAAAATATACTTGAGGTAAGAGTAAAAAAAGACCCTGAGATTCTTTTGAAAAACATAGAATGCAGATATGAGATCTTTGGAAACACAATAAAAATAGAGGATTATCCAGATAATATTTATTCTAAACTTCTAAAAAATGCAGCAGAAAACAATATTCAGATCAGGTATATCTCAGACGCCAGAAACTCATTGGAAGATCTTTTTGTAAATCTTTTAGGTGATTAAATGACCATATATACTCAAGATTATAGAAAATGGAAAGGAACATATAGAAAAAGGCCATATAAGATCTTGGGTATAATTCATTTTGGAATAAAAAGATCCTGGAGCAGTAAATGGGTAAAAATTTGTTTGATATTGGGATGGATCCCTACTATTTTCTTTATTGTACTTTCGATATTATTTAGTCCCTTTGTAACTGAGCTCTTTTCTGAAGGCATGAACCAATTTTATTTTAATTTTTTAAATCTCCAGATGATATGGACTATTTTACTTACAGCTACTGCAGGGTCCTCTCTGATATCCGAGGATATAGAAAATAAAAGTATAACTCTCTATTATTCGAGTCCCATAGAGAAGATAGACTATTTTTTGGGCAAATTTGGGATCATAGGAACTTTTATTTCTTTGGTAACTGTTTTGCCATCAACTATCTTGTACTGGGTATTGAATTTGATATCAAGTACACCTATTAGGGAAAATTTGTGGATATGGGGCGCATCTGTACTCAATTCTTTCTTGATCATAGTATTTTTAGGTATACTGATCCTCTTTTTATCTTCACTTACAGACAATAGTAAGTATGTAGGTGCTTCATTCTTTGGTCTTATCTTTGGCAGTAGTATTATAGCAGGGATTTTATATGAAGTCACAAATAATAAATGGGCAATTTTAATATCTCTTTTAGAAAATCTGGATATAACAAGGGAAAAGATCTTCAAAATTACACTGGAAAGACCCGTAGAATGGTACTACTCATTTTCATTGGTCATTGGAATGACAATTCTCTTTGGAGTTTTTTCTTATCTAAGATTAAGAAAACTGGAGTTGAGCGAATGATCATTCAGACAAAGAACCTCAGTAAATGGTATGGTACTGTTCTTGCATTGAACGATGTAAGCATAAATGTTAAAGAAGGGATAACTGGGTTACTTGGACCTAATGGTGCTGGAAAATCCACATTTTTGAAGATAGCCATAGGGGTTATAAAGGAAAATAAAGGTGAGATCAAAGTTTTTGGAATGAATGTATGGAACAATACAGAGTTGAAAAAGAGGATAGGGTACTGTCCTGAGAATGACGCATTTTATTCATTCATGACAGGATATGATTTCTTAAAAACTATGGGCAGATTAAACAAAATAAAAGACTTTAAGAGGATAAATGAAGTCTTGAAAGATGTAGATCTGTGGGAAGATAGAAACAGAGTAATCTCAGGATACAGCAAAGGCATGAGACAAAAATTGAAGGTCGCACAGGCATTGTTGCATGACCCAGAGCTTCTTTTTCTGGATGAGCCTCTATCTGGAACTGATCCGATAGCGAGAATAAAAATAATGGAGATAACAAAGAAACTGGTAGAAGATGGTAAGAATATAATCGTTTCATCCCATATACTTCATGAAGTGGAGAGAATGGCTGACAAAGTACTTCTGATAAACAAAGGCAGAGTTCTGGCAGAAGGAAAGATACATGAGATAAGAGAGGCTATAGACAAGTTTCCTCATTCAGTAAAACTTTTAACCGAAGAAAAAAGAAAACTGGCAAAATTACTCATAGGCTATGATTTTGTGGAATCTGTAAAGCTTCTGGAAGATGGCATACTGTTAAAAACTCCAAAACCTGACATATTTTATTCAGAGCTTCCAAAAATACTCATAAAGAATAGTTTAGAAATTACCCATCTCAGTTCTCCTGACGATAATTTAGAGTCAGTTTTTAGATATCTGATGAGGTGAAAGAATGTTTGATATAATCATATTAACTCTGAAACAAATCTATAAAAGCAAAAAAACATACCTTCTTGGGATTTTCCTATTTTTGCCATTGATCTTAGGGATATACTCTATAAAGCACAACGAAAATGGAATTGTGGTCTTTTCTGACATGATATACACATTATATCTCCAGCTTTTTGTTCTTTTAATAACTCTGATATTTGCGACCTCTCTAATTGGTGACGAGATAAGATCTGGTAAAATCGCTTTTTTAACTACAAGAGTTTCAAGGAGAACGATAGTTATAGAAAAATACATAGGATATCTCATATCAATCTTCTTAGTTTTTTTGATACCTCTTATTACTACTTTTGTAGTATTACATGTATACGCTCCTGGGGACATACCTATAAAAATTCTTTTTTCTTATATGCTGATAATATTCCTGGCTGTTGCAGTTTATGGGGCTTTCTACCTTTTTATAAGCCTGATTATCTCAAGACCTTTGATGTTTGGACTTTTCTTTGCTTTCATATGGGAGATAATAGCACCTAATGTCTCTGAACGACTCTCCAAATTTACAATAATGCATCATCTAAAATCAGTTTCTTATAAACTAATAAAATATGGGGACGCACAGCATATAAGTAATCCTTCAAACTTTAGTTACTCTTTATCTATTCTCTGTGCCTTCTGTATTATTACAGTGTTTCTATCCGTGATGATATTTAAGCAAAAAAGCTTAGAGTGAAAACTATGAAAGAATTTTTAATAATCCTCCTCATGTTGGGTGGGTCTCTGAATTTTCATGAAGCTGAAAATATTTATGAGACATATTTTATCGATCATGATTTTTCTCAAGACGACACGATCACACTCTGCTATGAAGCTCTTTTCTTTTTGTATCTCTATAAAGAAAATCAAAATCCTGATCTCCTGAAAAAAGGGGAAGATTGTTTAAATTTAATCATTGAAAATCAAGAAGAAAATGGAGAAATAACAAATGAGCCGAATGTAAACCCGAAGTTATATACAGGTGTCGGTATCTGGGCTCTTTCCTTGGGATATGAGATCACTCAAAAGGAGAAATATAAAGATGCTGCTCTCAAAGGAGGCAATTTTTTGATAGAAAAGATAGATGCGTGGAAAAAGGTTTATCCGATAGAATGCCCAGATCCGAGAAATGCAAACGCACGACATGAAGGACAAATGAAAAATTCTCTGGAGAATTACTGTTACTCATGTCCCAACGACTGGGGATTGATCTGCGCAGGGTTGGGAAGTATTGTCTACCATACCGGGGAGAAAGGAGAGTATTATGACTATGCTTTACTTCTAGGAGATACGCTGTACAGGATGCAGCTCGAAAATGGAGCGTGGTACGATGGATATGCCTTAAAGATACCCACACGATGGAACGTATCTTGCCATTACGTGACAATGGCAATGCTCGGAGAATGGATGTGTTATAACATAACAAAAGAAGTAAAATACAAAGATTCCTTAAGAGAGGCTTTGCAATGGATGGAAGATATGCAGACAGAAAAAGGAGTCTATGATATCTACATAGATGATCAGAATCTTATTCTGGAGAAAGATAGTTTTGTAGGAAATTCACAAAATAAATGTGATTTCAGACAGATACAGGGTCAGACCAATGTAAAAGAATATTATTCCTCTCCAGAGGAAACGATGCTTGGAGAATACTCATTATTTTTAGCCGAAACTCTTGCTGAAGACATAGGAATAGCTACCAATAGAGAAGAAAGTTTTGAGTACATAAAAAGTAAAAGTGGATACTCAAACTGGTACATCCTTTCCCTCGTTTTGAGAGAAAGTAAAGATCTGGAGATAGACAAAAAGAATATAACTAAGTATGTTCTATTTCTAATAATCTTATCGGGATTGATTTTATGGATAGTAAAGCGAGCGATCGAGAAAAGAAAGAATGGAAAAAGATAGTTGAGAGAATACTCAAGAAAGAACGATGCTTGGTTTTGATCTTGGGATACATAGACACAGGAAAGACGAGTTTTTTGAAGTATGCTTCAAAAAAAATCAAGGAAAATGGAGAAAAAGTTTCTATTATAGATTGTGATGTCGGACAGTCAACTATAGGGCCCCCGGGATGTCTGGGACTTTTAAATGACAGTGGAGAGAGCTTTCATTATTTTATAGGAGATGTCTACCCTTATGATCACTCGAAAGTTATAACGGGACTATTAGAACTTTTATCACTGGCAGATTCGCCGTATATGCTGATGGATACAACGGGATTAATTTTTGGAAAGGGGAGAAGCTTGAAAAGGGCTAAAATAATGAGTTTGAAACCTGATTTGATAATAGCTTTTCAGAGAAGTCATGAACTTGAAGGAATACTCAGAAATTTTCCGCAGTACGAAATAATAAGGGAACATGTAGAGAATACAGCATTTACTTCAAGGGAGAGGAGGAGAGAAATCAGGAGAAAATTATGGAAAAAATATTTAAAAAACTCACAGATAAAAAGTTTTAAACTGAGCGATATAAACCTGAGAAACACCTTTTTCTTTTCTGGCACAGAATCAAAAAAAGACGTTATAGAAGAAATTCTGGGAACAAAAGTATGCTGGTGCGAGAAAATTCCTGAAGGATTTTTTGTTGTTGCAGATGAGTACAGAGAGTATAAAAATATGATTATTCTTGAAAAGGGTTTCGAAGAAGGCCTGGTAGTTGGATTCATAAAAGATGATGTCTGTATGAGTATAGGAATGGTTATCAGAATAGATTTCGAGAGAAAAGAGATCTATATACTTACGAATGTCGAAAAAGATTTTGAGTTCGTAGAGTTTGGAAGGATCAAGATAAACGAGGATGGGGAAGAAATAGGAAGGACATATAATCTTGTATACTAAAATATAGTACCATCCAGTTCCAGATACTTCCTGTTTCTTATAAAAATAACAGAGACACCTTTTTTTCTCAAGGCACGCCTCAGTTCTCTATCGTTTGTGCAGACGATGCATTTCTTTTTCTCGACGAAAGATAGGATAGAACTATCAACGTTTCCTCTTAATTCTAAAATCTCATATTCATCAATCAATTTTAATGCTATATTTCTCAAAATGGAGTCTTTTTTATTCAAATTAAGATTTTTCAGCTCGTAAATAACATTGGAAGGTACCAAAATCTCAAAAGTTTTCTCTATAACATTACCCAAATCTTCAAAGCTGATCCCAAACTTTAAACAGCTTAAAATAAAATTTGTGTCAAAAATGACAGTTATTCTATTATTCCGTACCCTATCAGTCTCCATCGTGCTCCAATTCTCCTGCTTATAGCTACCCTATCCCCTTTAGTGGCGCATACGGGAAGCCTTAAATTCAATTCAGAGTGTTTACCCGGGTTTTTCACAATGCCGATAGTTTTTCCAGTACCGACGTTGAGCATCAGCATCTCCTTTCTTTTTATCGGCTCAACATTCAGCTCCTTTTCTGATCCGACAACTCTCTCCAGAAGATGTATCTCAAGTGCGAACTCGTGCACCAGTGAAGGTAGAGTTCCAGGTTTTCCGGCTACGCTGCCTGCCAACGCATCTGCTTTTGTGAGGGAAGGATCCAGTTTTGTGCCTACACCTACGAGACCTCCTGGTCTAGCCTTTTTGAGATCTATTCCCAACGTATTTAACGAAACGATCTCGGAGCTTAAATCCCTATAAATAATTTTATTCTGTTCTTTTTTTGTTCTCCCGGGTCTTATCTCTATCTCATCTCCTACACCTATAACTCCCTGTTTTAAACTACCTCCAATAACTCCTCCAATAATTTTATCCGGCGTAATCCCGGGCCTGTTTACATCAAAAGATCGTGCTATGAACATCATTGAATCCAGATTTTCATCTCTCTTCGGAGTCGGAATATGCGTTTCTATAGCCTCTATCAACGCATCAATGTTGATAGAATGCTGAGCAGAAATAGGTATTATCGGTGCATTTTCTGCTACAGTTCCATTCACAAAATCTTTTATTTCCCTATAATTTTCAGTAACTCTCTCCCGTGAAACAAGCTCTATCTTGTTCTGTGCGATTACAACATTTTTTACACCTATTATATCGAGACCCATTAAATGTTCTTTCGTTTGCGGTTGAGGACAGTGTTCATTGGCTGCTATCACCAGAACAGCGCCATCGACCAAGGATGCTCCTGTAAGCATCGTGGCCATCAGCGTTTCATGTCCCGGAGCATCTACAAAAGAGACTTTTCTCACTGTTTCTGTATCCTCTCCGCATTGAGGACATGTTTTCTCTGTGGTATATTTGTTGCATTTAAGACATTTTCTGAAGACCGCATCCGCATACCCCAATCGTATCGTGATTCCTCTTCTCAACTCTTCGGAATGCGTATCGGTCCATATGCCTGACAGAGCTTTTGTCAGTGTCGTTTTTCCATGATCCACATGTCCTATCATTCCGATGTTGATCTCTGCCTGTTTCGGTTCCATTGAGGCATCACTTCTCCTCTTTTGACTTTTTTTTCTTCTCAGTTGCTTTTTTAGGTTTTACTGCTTTTTTCTTAGGTTTTACTGCTTTTTTCTTTACTTCTTTCTTAGCTTTCTTAGGTTTCTCTTCTTTTGGCTTCTTTTCTTTTGGTTTTTCTTCGGGTGCTTTTTTCTTTAGTTTTGGTTCTTCTTTTTCTTCGATTGCTTTCTTAGGTTCGATCTTTTCTTCCATTATTTCCTCTTTAACTTCAAGTTCTTCTTTCTTCTCAGTTGCTTTTTTAGGTTTTACTGTCTTTTTCTTCGGTTTGGGTTTTTCTTCGGTTTTCACTGCTTTTTTCTTTACTTCTTTCT
>JAGLWR010000120.1 GCA_023133315.1 Methanomicrobia archaeon
TCAACAAACTTTGAGAACTGTTCAATCGTTTTTGGGTCTAAATGATGTTCCATCGTGCATGCATCCTCAGATGCAACATCTCCTGGAACTAAAATGATCTCCAAAAAACCTTCAAATATAACATGTCTCTTTTTTACTCCCTCTGCTATTTTTCTGCCGTTATCTGTGAGAGTAATGCCACTGTATTTCTCATAGACTATAAATCCTCGTTCATTTAGTTTTCTCATCATCTCAGTAACACTGGGAGAGCTTACTTTCAGTTCTGAAGCTATATCTTTTACTCTTGCATATCCTTTCTTTTCTATTATGTTGTATATTGCCTCTAAATAATCTTCAGTTTTTCTGCTCAACATCTTATCACCAATTAGGTTTACCTAATTTTTAGAATGGGAATATAAATAGGTTTGCCTAAAATGAGTTCGGGATTACATCTACATTTTTAACTCCTAATAACTCTGCCTCTTCCGTTATACTCTCTGCAGTTTCTCCAATTTCTTCGATTTTCTTCTCTGCGCTTTCCTCAAAATACTCCGCATTTTCTGGATCCACTTCAGATAGTGCAATTTTTATTTTTTCTATCATCACAATGACAGATTAGGGGTACTCCAGTCTCCTTCTAAAAGAACTTTTTTTACATCAGTGTTACCAGAAGACGTTATCAGAACATCCAACCACGGTTCGATCCCATGATATAAGATCAATGAAGCGTTACTCACATCGGAAACATCACTGGGTTTTATATCAAAATGAGCGGGGCAGATACCTGGCTGTACCAGCGATATAACATCGCCCTTTTCTCCACCCACCTCTTCTGCGAACGTTCCCAGTACCGTAATCGTAGAAACTACTTTTACCTTTTCATCAGCATTTATAGTCATCATCGAAAAAAGAACAATGCCAGCTAATATACTTCCCCTTTTCTTCATACCATCACCTTAGTAACACGATTTTTTAATTAGTGTTACTATTTAAATAAATTTTGTTTGAAGGATCTTTTACTGAAGATTACACTATCGCTTCCTTTGATAAAGATTTTGGTAAAGTTGTTTTTTTAAAAGTGTGGAGAATTTAGATTTTATAGATACAACTCTTCAAGCCATTTCTGTGTTTTCTGGTCACCATCGTACATGTCGTCCCAGACTTTCCAAGGCACACGAAGATAAGTTTCGTCGCCTATTTTACTTAAATTATCTAGTATGATTGTCGGTTGCTTGCCATCGAAGAATTCTTTCACGCTTTCCCCTCTTAGAATGACATCAAGGTAAGGTTCCATACCGATTTTTGTGATATTTTTTTCATAGTTTATGCCGAACTTTTCGTTGATTGTGATGTATTTTACAGTAGGGCCTATATATCTATATAAGCCATTGAGCAAAGCTTTAGCCATATCTGCAACGACAAGCTTTTTCGCTTCTTCCACTCCTTCTCTTTCTACCATTTCACCGAACTCGATGCCGGCTGTGATCACATCTCCGATAAGATGATTACCGTATTTACTTTTTTCTTTGCTTGTGTATGCACTTTCTTCCCATTTTTTTATTGGGTTAAGGGCTATATAACTTGTAGGTGTGACATGTAGCTGTTTCTCTTTACCATTCCATACAAAAACATCTGCGTGCCCCATTTTTCCAGTTCCGACTACCGCGCTTTCGTTCCAGGCGAAAACAGCCAAGTCTTTTTCTTTCATCCAGTATCTCATGAGGCGCGATTTAGCATCTGCAAGCGGGCCGCAAATCATTTCGCTATAGTTAGGATGTGCTTCCACGGCGTCGGAAATCTCTGTATATATATCTTTCCAGTCGGTTAGACCCTTGACTTTATACTCTACATCTTTGACAAGGTCTTTAGGAAGACTGTTTATCTCGTTGGCTTGCCTTTCTTTCATTTCTGACCAAGGGATTAAAGGAACTTCGTTCCATTCGCCTTCAAATTCTTCGAATGCTTTGTAAGAAGGTACTTTTACGAATTTTATTGAATATATATCGGGAACAAAGTATAGTTCTTTGTCTATGTAAGATTGGTTATCCGATATGTCCTTAGCAGTTATTTTTATGTTGTCTTTCCCCCAATCGATATTAAATAGCGTCTTGTCCACGTAAAATTCTTCCTCTGGCTCATCAAATTTTCCGTCAACTGGTGTGAGTTCATAGGTTTTTCCACCGTGCTCTATGGCTACGTATGCCACTTCTTTGTTGTCTGTTATGCTGAAGCTTCCTTCCCATTTCGGGGCATCTTTATCTGTGTAATATGGGAATTCGCCTGTCTTTGGTTTGAGGCTGAATGATTCATAATTATAAACAATTGTCGGAGCCGTTTCATCTGGTGTCGGTGGGGTAGGTGTGGTGGGGGATGGTGTGGTGGCATGCGGTGTAGTGGCTGGAGGCTCTGTCTCCTGTGGATTACTGGAAATGCATAATGAGCATATCACAAGCAGTGCCAACAATCCCATAATTTTCATAAACAATATAGACATACAAAAAATAAAAAGGTTTTTATTGTTCTGTGAAAAGAAAGAACTATGGAAGAGATAGAGGTAATTTACGAAAATGGCGTGTTCAAGCCGTTGAAAAAAGTAAATCTGAAAGAAAAAGAGAAGGTAAAGATAAAAGTGATGGAAGATAAAGTGGAAAAAACTAAAGGGATTATGAAAATAGACAAAAAAACATTAGATAAATTACTCGAGGAAGTTGAAGATGAATGGGGTTTTCATTGATTCAAATATTATATTGAACCATTTAAGAAATGATAAAAAATCTACCAATATATTAAAAAAGATCCAAAATAGAGAAATAAAAGGATATATTAATCAAATTGTGCTTTCTGAAGTGCTGTACACGTATATGAAATATGTGACAAAAGAGGAATCTTATGTTCTAAAGAAAAATCCAGAAAAAATTAAAAATATAGAAATAAGAGATGTAATTGACCTTTTTAATGTTTTCAAGTTTTTAAACTTCAATGAAAATATTTTGAGTCTGGTAGGAAAAGTGATCAGCGCATATGGTCTCCTTCCAAACGATGCTTTAATCGCTGCTACATGTAAGCATTATGGGATAAAGAATATAGCTACATTTGATAAAGACTTCAAAAGAGTGGAATTTCTCAATGTATGGAAACCATGAATCGCAAGGACACGATCTCAGAAATCTTTTTATTAATTAAGATTGGATAAAAGCTATGGAAGTAGGTATCGTAGGAAAACCGAACGTGGGGAAATCCACTTTTTTTAACGCATGCACATTGGGACATGCAGAGATCGCAAGTTACCCCTTCACGACGATAGACTCAAATATGGGGGTAGCGTATGTTACATCTCAGTGTCTTTGTAAAGAATTAAATCTTACGTGCAATCCCCAAAATTCTAAATGTATTGACGGTATCAGACTGATACCTGTAAAAATTATCGATGTCGCAGGATTGGTTCCTGGAGCCTCTGAGGGAAGGGGATTGGGAAATAAGTTTTTAGATGATATCCGCAGGGCAAAAGTCCTTATCCACATCGTGGATGCTGCTGGAAGCACCGATGAGGAAGGTAAACCGTGTAAAATCGGGACACACGATCCTGTGCACGATATACGATTTCTTGAAAACGAAATAGACTCATGGTTTTTCAATATACTCCATAAAAACTGGAAGAAGTTTTCGAAGAGGATACATCTTCAGCACGAAGATTTTGTAAAGGTAGTGGCGGATCATTTTTCAGGGCTGGAAATAAAGGAAGAGGATCTTCATTTAGCCTTAAAAAAGTGTAATTTGGATACTGAAAAGCCAGATACGTGGAAAGATGAGGGGTTAAGAGAGTTCTCCACTATTCTGAGAAAAGTAACCAAACCCATAGTCATAGCAGCGAATAAAATGGATATAGCTCCGAAAGAGAATCTTGAAAAACTTAAGGAAAGCGGACATAAGATTATTCCTACGAGCGCAGAAGCTGAACTTATCTTAAGAAAGGCGAAAGATTTTGTGAAGTACATACCCGGATCTGACGATTTCACAATAAAATCCGAAGATAAACTGACAGAGAAACAAAGGCATGCTTTGGATATAATAAAAAATCTCTTGAAGGAGTACGGAAACACTGGAGTCGTTCAGTGCTTGAATTATGCAATCTTCGATGTCTTGGAAAGGATAGTGGTCTATCCCGTAGAAGATGAAACTCATTTCAAAGATAAGAAGG
>JAGLWR010000121.1 GCA_023133315.1 Methanomicrobia archaeon
TGAGTAATAGAAATAGGTGATAAAAAATGTTCAGGAATAAAAAAGGTGTCAGCCCTGTAATAGCCGTCGTATTGATGATAGTTGTTGCAGTGGCAATAAGTTTGGTGGTCTACGTGTGGGCCGCTGGGTTTGTATCTGAAAAAACCGGTGCAGAAACAAAAGCAGGAGATTACAGCTTTTTAATGGAGACAAAGGACGTCAACAGCACGAATATAAGAAATACGGGAACAAACATTGGCTTTAGTTCTGCTGATGAAACTGGTTTTTTGGCGATATTTGACATCTATAAGAACAACGTCCTTCAATCAAGTGGAATCGTAGATAGCATTTCAATTACTACTTGGAACAAAGGTACTGTTTTAACGATTGATTTTAATGCTTCTATAGCCGATAAGATAAAACTAGTCCACAAAGAATCGGGGACACCCATAGTATTCAAATTAGAATAAAACAGAACTCTGTTTTTCTTTTTTTCTTTTTTACAACACAAAAAAGCTTACCATGCTTCCATCGTTTATTTTCAGTTTTTTTCTCAGGAACTCTTTTGAAATGATCTCTGCAACATTTGGCATGTGGTGCGTTCTGAATGGTTTCAGAAGTGCCCCCTCTATCTGGTTCTCTATAAGAATCTTGTAGCACCTTACATCTCCGAAAGTTCTGTTTTCGTCTCTGAATCCGTTAAGGACTGTGTATTCTTTCTCTGTGAGTGTCTTCTCAAGTTTTTTATTTTCGTCAAAACTCAGATAAAGATTTAATGTTCCTGGATACGGAGAAAATCCCAGTTTTTTAATGAATTGCTCTCTGTATCCATGCTTTGAGATATAATACTTCCCCTCTCCAAGTCCTGAAAAGAGTTTTCCGTAGATAGATTTCTGTTCTCTGAATACATTGTCCAGATCTAAATAAATTTCTTTGAGAACTTTCATTCCTCTCTCTTCTATAATAACTTTTTTCCCTTCTTTTCTTATAAAAGAAAGTTTTTCGAGCTCTTTCATTCTTCGTGAAGCCGTCTGCTGGGATATGTCAAGAACGTTGCCGAGTTCGACACTCGTTATTTTTCCTCCTTTTTTTTTGGCTATCTCTATCAAAGCAAGAATATAATCAGATTCCATTCCTACAACTCCGCAATCCTACATTTTCTTCTTTATTCAGGATATCTCCAGTCCTCATGAATTTTTTCAATAAGTGAATCTATATAAATCTTTCTCTATAGATACTGTACATCTAAAAAGGTTACCGTACTGCGTTATAAATATAAAAAATAAAAAAATTTAAATTATACCAAGTTCCTTTCCGCACTTCTCGTACGCCCTGAGGATCTCATCCAGATCTTCTCTACTCATCCCCGCATTCATCTGGTTGCGTATTCTCGCTTTTCCTCTGGCAACCATTGGGAATACTATTGCGAGACAGAAGATTCCCTCGTCATATAGTTTTTTTGCAAGTTCCTGGGTCTTTTTGCTCTCTCCTATCATGGAGGGTATGATGGGAGTCTGGGTGCGCCCTGTGTCGAAACCGAGACTTTCTATCTCTTTCTTAAAGTATTTCGTATTTTCCCAGAGTTTTTTCACCCTTTCAGGCTCCTTCTCCACAATGTTGAGGGCAGCAAGGGATGCAGCTGCTACGTGCGGCGGGAAAGCGGCGCTCAAGAGCCATGTCCTGGAGGTATTGTATGCATATTTTATGAGGGCTTCACTTCCTGCGAGCATTCCTCCAAAGCTCCCAAATGCTTTGGAAAAGGTACCCATCTGGAAATCTATCTTTTTTTCAAGATCAAATTCTGTTGCTATTCCGCGTCCTCCACCAAGAACTCCTTCTCCGTGAGCGTCATCCACATACGTCATTGCTCCATATTCATCTGCCAGTTTCTGAATCTCATCCATCTTTGCGATGTCCCCGTCCATCGAGAAAACTCCATCCGTAAGAATAATAGTTCTCCTGTAATCTTTTTTCTCTGTGTTCTTCAAAACCGTTTCCAGTTCGCCCATGTTTGAGTGTGCGTATATTCCTCTATCAGCTTTCGTTAATCTAACGCCATCTATGATACTTCCATGGTTGAGCGCATCCGAGATTAATATGTCTCCCTTTCCTGCCAGCTGGGGTATCAATCCGGCATTCACCGCATACCCTGTTTGGTATGTAATACCTGCCTCAGTTCTTTTAAACTCTGCTATCTTCTTATTGAGCTCCTGATGCACATCCATACATCCCGCGATTGACCAATCAGATCCTGCACCGGCACCATACATCTCTATAGCCTTTATGGTTGCTTCTTTGAGTCGTGGATCATTTGCCAAATTTAGATAGTTATTCGATGCCAGCATTATACATTTTCTTCCTTCCACGATTACATGAGGTTGCGAAGGTCCATTGAGACTTCTTATCGTCCACGTTTCCCCTCTTTCAAGCATATTTTTATACTCTCTTTCTAAAAATTCTGTTTTCTCTTTCATTCAATCACCGTTATCTTTCCTCTCTATATTAGGAATTTTTATATTTAAAGGTTGGTATATGGGGTTTTATTGCATAATATCACAATATACCCAAGCCAGAGATAACTGACAATACTCCTGCAACTATTACTACAATCAACACAATATTCTGAAACAGTTTTTCTTCAACTCTATGCACGAGTTTGATTCCTATCACTACTCCAAAAATCATTGCAGGTAGAAATAAAATTGTGTATCTAATGACCTCTGTGATTATAAGTCCTCCAACTATGAAACTGGAGATGGCTACTAGACTCATTGCCATAAAGTAAGCAACTAGATTCGCCCTGAAAACTTGCTTCTTTAGTCCTTGATTTGTAAAAAATAATATGACGGGTGGACCACTCATTGATGTACTGCCGCCTAACAAGCCACCAATAAATCCTATTGGGGGAAAAGCTAATTTTTCGTTTTTGATTTTCTTCTTGAAACCCGTCAAAAGAGCCGCAGCAAATAAAATAATAATGGATCCAATAAACATTCTCAGTATATTATCATCCAAGACTATTAATAAATAAGTTCCAATTGGCACTCCAATCATACCAGCGATTATTAAAAGCCAGATCCTCTTTAAATCCACCCATTTTCTCGCTTCAAACAATATAGTCGCATTGATCAAAGCACTGTAAATCATAATCATAGGAACAACTATTTTTGCTGGAAGAAAGAGTATCATTATTGGAGCCGAAAATAATATAACTCCGAAACCTATTAACCCTTGAGTTAGACTGCCCAAGAATATTACAAAGAATCCGATGATAGCTATAATCAAGGGATCTATCATGATCACCTTTAAATTTGAATAGAGTTTAAATAGCTTTTTGCATCTCTTTTACTTTTCTTTCCCATAAACAGGTACAGCTATCTTCCTTAAAGCTGTAGTATGATAACCTATGAGAATACTGAGATATTTCCTCTCCGCAAACTCCTTGTCAAGGAGAGTATCCCCTGTATCAACTCTCAGAAAGGGAGTACCAAGAAGTTTGGAAGGAGTGGCAGCGATAATAATATTCTCTATCCCTATCTTTCGTAACACATCTGGACTTAATTGAAGATTTCCCCTTCCGAGTATAAATCCCTGGGCACCTATGGGGCTTACGATTAACTTTGCTTTCTTGTATTTTGAAAGCAGAGACAATAACTCTTTCTCATTGACATCTTTTGCAATGAGCGTTCCATTGAAGACAGCATCGATACCTAAGAGAGTTTTATCGATCCCAAGTTTTTCTCCGATAGTTTTAAGCGTTCCTCCAGAGCCCAAAATATAAAGGGTATCTTTTTCTATATCCTCGGCTATATGATCAGCGATCTCTTCTTTTATCTCTTCCTCTGAAGGCCCGCGGATCATCATTTTGGCACTCTGTATGTATGTACCTTCACACAACGTCTTTGCGATGCCATGGAGCTTAATCGACCATTCTCCTTTACGATATTTTTCTTCATCCAGATCCATTATCTCTGCTTCACAGATGCTCATAGTTCCTTCAGTAAACAAAAAGATAACCTCAGAAGCAGCCTCAGGGTTAATGCAAAAGACACCTGAGTGCATTTTCACACCTGAAGGTATTCCAAGAATAGGAATTTTATCTTCTACGATCTTATAAATATCTCTTGTAGTTCCATCCCCCCCGCAAAAAACGATAAGATCAACATTTCTTTTCAAAAATGCTCTACACGCG
>JAGLWR010000122.1 GCA_023133315.1 Methanomicrobia archaeon
AAGGAGATAAAGTAGGACTATGGATGCCCAATTACCCCGAATGGGTAATTGCTTACTTTGGCATAGCAAAAGTGGGGGGGGTAGTAGTTCCGATGAATACACGATACAAGACTCACGAGGTGGAGTATATCCTGAACAACTCGGAAGCTGTTGCTCTGGTCATGACCGATGCTTTTGTTGGAATAGATTTTATAGAAATGATCAATGATTTAAGAGGGAAAATCCCTAAGTTAAGGGATGTCGTTGTTTTAGGAAATACTGAGGAGGATATGCATGAGTTTTATGAAATCTGCAGCAAAGGCAAAGATTGGAAAAATGATAAAAATCTTGAAATGAGAAGAAAAAATTTAACACCAGAAGACTGCGTCTTTATTCTCTATACGTCAGGAACAACGGGAAACCCAAAGGGAGCCATGCTCTCTCACAACAATATGGGCACAAACGCGCGGGACGTTGCCGAGGTTTTGAAAACTACAGAAAAGGACAGATTCTTATTGGCAGTTCCCTTCTTTCACTGTTTTGGGTGCGTAATGGGGGTCCTTGGAAGTATATTTTATGGTGCATCAATGGTGCCAATGCTCGTATTTAAGGGAAAAGAAGCCGTGGAACTCGTTGAAAAAGAAAAAGTTTCCATTCTTTATGGTGTTCCTACAATGTTTGTATTAGAGTTGGAAGCTTTTAGAAAATACAAATATAATATAGATTCTCTGAGAACAGGAATAATGGCCGGTGCACCGTGTCCCGTGGAAATAATGAGGGGAGTAATGGAAGAGATGCACTGTAATGTTTGCATTGCATACGGATTAACAGAAGCTTCACCCGTAATAACAATGACGCAATTTGAGGATCCCATAGATAAAAGGGTGGAAACAGTTGGTAAACCTTTGCCGGGCATTGAAGTAAGAATAGTTGACGATCTGCATAAAAGTGTACCCGCAGGTACAAAAGGGGAGCTGGCATGCGGGGGATATAATGTAATGTTGGGATATTATAAGATGCCTGGAAAAACTAAGGAAGCTATAGACGAAAAAGGATGGTTGTACTCAGGTGATCTGGCAATAATGGATGAGGGGAGATATATCAGCATTGTAGGTAGAAAAAAAGACATGATAATTGTGGGAGGATTTAATGTATACCCACGAGAAATAGAAGAGTTTCTCTTTACCCATCCAAAAATTCAAAACGTCTCCGTAATTGGAGTTCCTGATAAAGTTTTTGGCGAGGTTGTAATGGTGTATGCAATTCCAAAGGAGGGTGTTAGTTTAGATCCTCAGGAGATAGCCGATTTTTCCAAAGGAAAGATAGCGAATTTCAAGGTGCCGCGGTATGCAAGGGTCGTAGATCAGATGCCTATGACCGCTTCAGGCAAGATTCAAAAATACAAGTTAAGAGAAGAAGCTCAGAACCTAATGGAAAATGGAGAGTTAAAGCCGTTGAAATTAAAGTGATTCTTCCAGGTTTTTATTTAATTTTTTCAATTTTTTTCTACTTCTCTCTAAAGCTTTATTAGCATATTTTACTAGGAATCTAAGATATTCTTCGTTTACGAGGAGTTGCTTTTCTCCGAGAGGTACATCTATCCTCTCTGTTGAAAGTATTTCAACTACTATTTTCTTCGTTATTGATTTTATTCCACTATTTTTGAACCCACATGAAAAAGCCAGATCTCTGATCTTTATAGCGCTTTTTAAGTCACACGAGGCTACATGTATTATCGGTGATTGTGAAATAAGGAAGATCACTCCAGAATCTCTGAATTCCAGGGATTCTATCAATTCTTCATATTCTATTTTTCTGTGCCACTTTCCAAGAAATACTGATCTCTTTTTATCCCCCAGATCCGGCATCCAGATCAGGACTATCCTCCCGGCACAGCTTGAGGTAGTGTAGTATTCTTTCTGAGAGTTTATCAGGGTGAGTGTCTCCAATATTTCTGAATCTACCTTATTTTCAGCAACGGCTTCAGCAAGTTTGAACATCACCTCTTTTTTTCTTTTTCCAAACATTCAGATCTCCATGGGTGCGAGGTAGAAGCGAATCAATGAGTTCTGAACGGGACACTCCAGTTTGAGAGGTGTATCTTTCTCTCCAAAAGATACATCTATGTAATCAGCCGATACCACAGTTTTTAAAAAACTCAGTATATAACTCAAATTAAACTTACTGGTACACTCTGTATCCACGTTGAACTTTTCTATGGCGCTATTAGTTTTGGATACAGTTATGGACGTTCTAACACCGTCTTCTTCGGAAAAGAAAGTTATTTCATCCGGAGTGGCTTTAATTATAAGAGAACTCCCTATTACCGCTATATCTTTGATGAGGTTTATAAAAACACTTCCCTTTACCCTTAAAAAAACAGATGCATTGATATCTATCTGCGGCAGTGGTTCTCCAAACTCGAGGAGTGGGATTCTAAAATATCTTTCCACAAAGTTATGGATCGTGAATTCAAGATACTCGTTCTCAACATTCATGCCAACTTTGTCACCCGTCCTCAATCTTCTGCATATCTTTTTCATCAAGTTCATATCAAGATGAAAATTTGTCTCAGAACTGATCTCATAAGTTGAAAAAGATTCTTTTTTGGATTCTATCTCTATTTTACAGATGACTGATGGATCAGATGCTTCTATTCTCAACATTTTTTCATCTGCATAGAAAGAAGCCATATCTACAAGATCAGAGATTCCATCTATTAAATCCCTCAACATGATTGAATTAGACCACTCGCACTTAAACATCTCTATCACTTCAAATGAGTCATACGCATTAAAAACTGATATACATTTGTACTCCTTATATTAAAAACTTTCTGTCCGTATGATCATATTGAGATATGGGGTATATAGAGTATGTTCATATAAAATTTCAAAAATAGAAAAAAAGATTAGATAATCTAATCCATTTTTGCAATAAAGAGGCAAAATGCACCTACAACTATCAAAACAATACCTATAATTCCTTTAAAGACCTTTACCAATTCTTCCCACCATCCTAAGCCTTGAGGAATTAAAGTATATATCCCTACAATTACTAAAACAATTCCTATCAATATCCATAGTACCTTATTCATAATATCACCTTTTCCGTATCTTTGTCTTTTTATATTTATATCTTTTGCTTTTTTTATATCTTTTGAGTCTACTACATGGTTGAATACTCTTTACACTATGTACCCATATTCTAAAAGTGTAATCTAATTTATTGAATTTCAGGTTCTTCGGATACATTTTTATCTATTTGAACCACCCAGAATCTCGTTTTTGCATGCTTTCATTGCAGATATAGCATATCCTAGAGAAGAGTCAAAACTCTGAGTTTTTGAGTATCTCGTGAGAAATCCTGCTATGAATGCAGACTTACCTTTTTTCTTGAATTTCGTATCAAAAATTTTGTCCTTAAACTTTATTTTTTTTCCAAGAAGTATTCTATTTCCAGGTCCCTCTTTTTTAGAGAAGATTATATCTGCCTTTATGTCCAGAGAAGAACTTAAGATACATTTTGTGTTCATCCCTATAATTTTTTTTGCGATCTCAAGATCGTCACATACATGGATTATTTTCGTTTTTTCCAAGATACTTGGATCAAATTTCAGAAGTCTGTTTGCACCCTCAAACAAGTATTTTTTCTTTAAATTAACAATTCTTCCAGTTTTCTCGTTTGAGAGAATAAGACCTGAATAGTCCACACCGTATCTTTCTAATAACTCAGTGACCCCGTAAGCATCTCTACCAACACACGCCAGAATTCCTGTTTTTGCCCTTAAGATACTGCCATTTATTGCTATATTCAAACACTCTCCTGTAAGTTTTTCTTTGAATTCAGTTATCTGAGAGTTTTTTGTTCTGTAGAGAGTTTCTATATAGATCTTTCCGACAGTGAGAAAATCAAGTTTCATGAATAAAGATATGAATCTCAATATTTATATCTTTTTGATTTACCACGATCCTTATAGAGATATTTGGCAAGTTCAACTATTGCAATAATACCGAAACTCGCTGAGAGTATTACGATCCAGTCGTTCAATCCCAAAGATGTGGTACCAACATATTTTTGGAGAAATGGAATGTATATTACACATAACTGCATCACGAAAGACGTTAAGAATGCCCCAACCA
>JAGLWR010000123.1 GCA_023133315.1 Methanomicrobia archaeon
GATTGTCTAATTATTTGTATGAAAAAGGCATTGGATCTGTGAAAGAGATCATCGGTCATGCCCTACCAAAGATCTATGACAGTCTGGGAGATCTTGATTTTACACATAAAGTTGTCTTCGAGATCGACAAAAACAAGTGTATTAAATGTGGTTTATGCTATGTAGCTTGTAGAGACGGCGGTTACGATGCCATCGAACTAGATGAAGAAAAAGTACCGACGGTTGATGAAGAAAAATGCGACGGATGCTCTCTTTGTATGCACGTATGCCCAGTATGGGACTGCGTCAAGATGAAGACTTTAGAAAAGTAAGCTAACGTAAAATTAACTTTTCCAAGGAAAAGGTTAGAGGATAAATCTTGAAACTCTGTCTCTAAGGGAGAGTATATACTTCCCCCTATTTATTTTTTTGGTCTATTAATGGCAGGATTTAATTTTTAAATGAATTATTCTCAAAATAGGCGAATCTTTACTAGACATACCTTATGTAATCTTTATTGTATATGATTATTTATATCGTATAAAAATCGACTTTCATCCATTGTTATTAAATAAGCTCTGATTTTTTTTTAAAATTTCAACTTTCCGCCGAAACATTTTTAAAGTACACTTTACCATAATATGTACTCCACTTTTAAAAAGTGGAAGGAGGAAGTAAAATGGTAGCACCAAAAACAAAGTTGTTTGGAAAGGATTTCATATCGACGCAAGAATGGGAAAAAGGAGAATTAGACACTATTTTAGCCATTGCTGATCAGTTGAAGACCATGTGGTCGTATGGATACATGCCGAGGATACTGGACAGAAAGACTCTGTTCATGCTGTTCTACAATGCTTCTCTGAGAACGAGGAACTCTTTTGAGGCCAACATGACTGAATTAGGAGGACATGCACACTTTTTGGATGCCTCAACATCTTATATGCCTGTCTTAGGAAACGAATCAGTAATCACACCGGAAGGAAAAAGCAGAGAACGTGTAAAAGATGCAGCTGAAGTCCTCGATAGAATGGGCCATGCACTCGCTATAAGAATCTTTGGAGCACCTGCAGGTCATGTCTACGGTGCTGCAAACGGACTCATAAGAGAGTTTGCTAATCTATGTACTATCCCCATCATAGACATGGACTGTGATATGTACCATCCGTGTCAGGCTATGGCAGACCTTATGACTATAAGAGAACACATTGGCCCATATAATTTGAAAGGTAAGAAGTTTGTAATGAGCTGGGCAGATGCTCCCAGTCCGTGGAAACCGCTCGCAGTTGCACACTCTGTCACTCTTTTAATGACTAGATACGGACTCGATGTAACACTTGCATATCCCAAGGAGTTCCATGTGGACCCGAAGATAGAGCAACAAGCTAAGGAGAACGCCGAAAAGAATGGTTCAGAGTTTGAGATTGTTCATGATATGGATGAAGCCTTTGAAGGTGCCGATATTGTATATCCAAAAGGATGGACGAGTATAGACTATCTCCCACCAAAAACAAAGGAGCCAAATATAAATAAAATCAAAGAGCTTCTGGAGAAGTATCGGGGAACATGGACATGCGATGCAGAAAAGATGAAAAAGACAAATAACGCATACTATATGCACTGTTTGCCAGCAGATGTAAAACCGGGGTATGAAGTAACTCCGGAAGTCATCGATAGTCCAAGGAGTATCGTAATCGACGAAGCAGAGAATAGACTTCACGCTCAGAGAGGTATTCTTGCTGCAACAATGGGCGGAAGATACTAAAATGCTTTTATTTTTTTATTTTTTACTATTTTAGGTGATTTCTATGGATAAGACAATTGTCGTTGCTCTCGGAGGAAATGCAATTAAACAAGCCCATGAAAAGGGTACAAATGAAGAGCAGTTCAAAAACGTCGGAACAGCGTGTAGTGCAATAATGAATCTGATTAAGGAAGGGTATGAGGTAGTCATTACTCATGGTAACGGTCCCCAATCTGGAAACCTTATGGTACAGCAGGAAGCAGCAAAAAATAAAGTACCCGCCATGCCAATGGACGTTGTGGGATCCATGACGCAGGGACAGATAGGGTATATGATCCAGCAGACGCTACAAAATTTGATTGCACAGGAAGGAAAGGATATACCTGTTGCTACGGTAGTTACACAAGTAGTTGTATCAAAAGATGATCCAGACTTTGAGGATCCGTCAAAACCTGTAGGCAACTTTTTCACAAAGGAAGAAGCAGAAGCACTCGCAGCAAAAGAGAGGTATGTGATCAATCCCCCTCCGGGAAAAGAATTCCTGGAAAAAAAGATGGCGGGCTATGTTATAAAACAGGTGAAACCTACGGGAGACAGACCGTTCAGAAGAGTTGTTCCGTCACCTGATCCTATAAGGGTCGCAGAAGCAAAAGCCATAAAAGTTCTCGTAGATGCAGGGACTGTTGTGATAGCTTCTGGCGGCGGAGGAGTTCCAGTTATGGAAAAAGATGGAGGAATTCTTGCCGGACTTGACGGTGTCATAGACAAGGATAAGGCAGGAGAACGGCTTGCCGAAGCCGTGAACGCAGACATATTTCTGGTGTTAACGGATATTGAAGTTGTATACCTTAACTTCGGTAAGGAAAACCAAAAAACTGTAAACAAAATGACTGTTGCGGAAGCTAAAAAGTATTTAGAAGAAGGACACTTTCTTGCAGGGAGCATGGGGCCAAAAGTTTTGGCGTGTATCAGATTCATTGAAGAAGCTAAGGGCGAAAAAGCAATAATTACGTCGTTGGATAAAGTTGGAGATGCAATGAAAGGAAAAACCGGAACGGTAATAGTTCCATAGATAAAGGTATTAGAATGTTATTTTAATCGGTAAAAATTTGAAAAACATTACCAAAAAACAAAAGTTCTATATTTTTTTTCGAAAATTTCAATTTATATACAAAAAGTTTATAAAGTGATTTTATTCAAAATAAACAAGGTGATTAGATGAGGTTATATGAATATGAAGCTAAGGATGTATTCAGGAACAACGGGGTACCTGTACCAGACGGTAAACTCGTATTAAGTACAGAAGAAGTCATAAAAGCTTATAATACTCTGGCTCCTGCCATCATAAAGTCGCAGGTTCTGGTAGGTGGAAGAGGAAAGGCTGGAGGAATAAAGTTTCCTGAGAATGAAACTGAAGCCAAAAAGTTTGCCGAAGAGCTACTTAGTTATGAGATAAAAGGATACAAGATCAGAAAATTATTGGTAGAAAAAAAATTAAATATAAAAAATGAGTTATACTTCGGGGTAACCATAGACAAAATTAAAGGTGAGATAGTAGTAATTGTGAGTTCAAAGGGAGGGGTGGATATTGAAGAAGTTGCAAAAAAATTTCCTGAGGCTATAATAAAAAAGAATGTAGATATTTATGAAGGTTTTCCTTTCTATGAAGCCATGGACATGGTAAGAAAGATGGGTCTCAGGGGCAACACTCTGAAAAAGGGAGCAGTGATACTATCAAAATTATACAATCTATTCGTAAAATATGATGCAGAGATAGCAGAGATCAATCCTTTAGTAGTAACGGATGATGGGGATATTGTCGCTGCAGATGCAAAACTCAATATAGACACTGAAGCTCTGTACAGACATCCCGAAATAAGAAAAGATGACGAATTTTTGACAGAACTTGAAAAAGAAGCAAGAGAAAATAATCTTGGTTATGTTGAGATAGGCGGAAATATAGGCGTAATTGGGAATGGTGCAGGATTAAACATGACAACTCTCGACGTATTGAGATATTTTGGTGGAACTCCGTCAAACTTTTTGGAGGTCAGCGGCAGGACCTACATGCTGGCAGAAAAAGCTGTAGAGATCGTTTTGAAGAATCCAAATGTCAAGGTTCTTTTTGGGAACTTCTTCGGCTCTGCGGCAAGATGTGATGTAATTGCAGAAGGATTGGTTGAAGCTATCAAGAAAGGAAAGATAAAAAAGCCTTTTATTGTTTCGATGAGAGGAATGGGAGCAAAAGAAGGAAGAAAACTTCTGAAAGATGTTGGAATCGAAGTTTATGAGAATGGTGAAGAGGCAGCGAAAAGAGTTGTCGAACTTGCAAAAGGGTGAGAAATATGACGATATTAATCAATAAAGATACAAAAGTCCTGATCCAGGGGATCACAGGAA
>JAGLWR010000124.1 GCA_023133315.1 Methanomicrobia archaeon
CTGAAATATATTTTTATCCCTATAATAGGTGTTATAGTCGCCTTAGTCTTATATTTCTTGTTCTCAGGAAGAAAAGAAGAAGTATACGGGATACCTGTCTCTGAAGGCGATGTGTGGGTACCCCTAGAAGAAAAAGGAATAGAAGAAAGAATAGAGAAAAAAAGAAAAGTTCCAAATTATAGAAAGAAAGAGGGAGAAATAAGAAGTATTTTAAATGAGATCGAAAAACCGTCAAAAGAAGATGTGGAAATACATAAGCTCTGGAACATGGATCCTGTGATAGAAAAGAAAAGAAACGTACAAATTCCTACACCCGTAGTTACCAGAGTTCCTATCCAGAAACCTGAAAAAACAGAAGAAATGAAATTCTGGAAAGATTACATGGAGGGTAATAAGTTAAAAACACTGGAAGATGATTTAAAAATTCTTGAAATTAAAGAAAAAGAATATAAAGAAAAGGATAATAAAAAAATGGTTAAAGAAATTTCAGAATTGAAAAAAATTGTTAAAGATGAGATAAAAGCGAGTGAGGGATCGTATGAGAATGTCTCTTGAATACGAAGTTCAGAGGCCAAAAATGAGAATGGATAAGCTCACCAAAAAGATAGAGGTATTAAACTCACGGTTAAAAGAGCTTAAAGAGTACAGAATAAAGATATCTTTAAAAATAGTAATAACAAATAAATCTATAGATGAATTAAAAATGAAGCAGGAAAAAATAGATGAGAGGATATTTGAATCTCTGAGGACAGATTATGTAATGGAACTCCGTAAATATGAAAAAGAAGAAGAGAATCTGATAAGAAAAATAAATTTACTGGAAGAAGAACTGATGTTTTTCGAAGAATATAGGCCATTACTGGAAAAATATGAAGATATGGAAAGTGAAATGAAGGATATCCTTGAAAAACTTAAAGTATTGGAGAAAAAACTAAATTATATGTGATCTTTATGTATAAAATAGGAATTCCCCTCTTGGATAACGCGTTGGGAGAAGGTTTCCCCGATAAAACAGTGATAATTTTATCCGGGCCTCCGGGATCAGGTTTTTCGATATTTGCCCAGCAATTTTTATATTACGGACTCAAAAATTCCGATAATGGATTATATTTCACGTCTGAAGAGTCTCCCTCGGAAGTAACACAGGAAATGAAGTTTTTTGAATGGGATATTGAGCCGTATATAAAAGAAAAGAAATTGAAGTTTATAGACGCTTATACTCCGAGATACCAGAGTATTTCAAAAGAAGAAATGACAGAAGAATACTGGTCGTGGGATGTCGGAGCAGCAAATCAATTGAGAGTTCTTTTTTCCGATTATATAAAGAGTTTTGAAGGTAAACGATGCAGAGGGATTATAGACTCTTTCTCGTATCTTCTTAGAGTTAACGAGTTTGATGAGATGGTAGACCTTTTTGAGACGATTCAGCTTACCATTAAAAAATATGGAGGTGTTTACTTCTTTTTGGTTGTAGAAGGAATGCACGAGGAAAAGATAGTGAGCACCATCAACCACATGGCCGATGGTGTCATTCAGTTCAGAATCAACGAAAGAGGCAGTAACATAGAAAGGTATATGAAGATGTTAAAACTGAAAAGAACAATATACAGTTCGAGGTTAATTCCCTATAGAATCACGGGGAAAGGGATAGAATTGGAGACAACAGAAAGAATTTTGTAGGTGTTATCATGGAAAGGATTAAGACAGGAATTCCAGGTCTGGATGAAATTTTGGGAGGGGGTGTCCCTCAAGGGACGAATGTTTTGATAGTAGGTGGTACGGGCACAGGTAAAACTATATTTTGTTCTCAGTTCCTGTACAAAGGAGTAGAAGATTATAACCAAAACGGAATTTTCGTGACACTGGAAGAGAGAGCCGAAGATCTGAGGAGAGAGATGATGAAGTTCGGCTGGGATTTTGCAAAATACGAAAAAGAAAATAGATTGGCCATCATAGACGGAACATCGGCTAAATTAAGAAAAAGAGCGGTGAAGGAGAAATACTCTCTCATAGGTATGGACATTGACGCATTGATTATCGAGATAAACAGGATATCTAAAGAAATAAACGCAAAAAGAGTTGTCATTGATTCAATACCCTCCCTAGGATTAAATTTAGACAGTGAAAAGGAAGTAAGGAGATCCATATACAGATTGAGTGCACTTCTCCTCGAAATCGGGGTGACATCTTTTGTGACTACAGAAACCTTGGATGGAGGATTTTCACGGTACGGTGTGGAAGAGTTCGTTTCAAGAGGCGTTATAAAAATGGATATCGTAGAGAGAGAAAACAAATTTGTGAGAACGATTTATGTGAGGAAGATGAGAGAAACGGATTTTGCCATGGAAAAATATCCGTTTGGTATAGAAAGTGATGGGATAAAGATCTACACGAGAGGGGAAGTATTCTAATTCTTATACTTCTTTTGTTGTAGAAAAAGTTTTCGAAATCAAAAAATCTTTTATATTCTTATTTAAAAACATTCTTTAATGGAAATATGCGTTCTCGGAAGCAGCAGTGCTGGAAACTGTACACTTATTAAGACAGAAAATACAACCATATTGATAGATCTCGGATTTTATCCGCGTTACATTGAAAAATCACTTTCATACACGGGAATCGATCCAAAAGAGATAGATGCTGTTTTGATCACCCACGAGCATACAGATCATATCAGAGGAGCTGAATCGTTTTTCAGAAAATACAGAGTACCATTTGTCATGAATAAACTGACGTTCCAGAACGCACACGTAAGATTGGTTCCTGCTCTCTTTGAGAACTTTCAGGAGTTTACCATAAAAGAACTTCACATAACGCCGATAACAGTAAAACACGACTCCTCAAATCCCGTGGCGTATCTGATAGAAGGAGAAAAGAGGATAGGTGTGGCCACAGATCTCGGGTCTACAGACTTGAGATTAAAATCGTATTTTAGAAATCTCGATGCATACGTCTTCGAATCAAATCACGATACAGAGATGCTTTTACACGGCACCTATCCCGGATTTCTCAAAAAAAGGATTGTTGGAGATTACGGGCATCTTTCAAACAAACAGTGCGGGAATACGCTGAAGGAAATCAACAGTGGAGCAGAGATTTTCCTTGCGCACATTAGCGAAAACAACAACACGCCAGAAAAAGCGAAGGGGACTGTCGAAGATATTCTCGGCGATGATTTCACAGTACATCTCACCTTCCCCCAAAAAGCTTCTGAGATGATTAAGGTGTAATGGAGTTTTTATTCAAATAATAAAAAAACCTTATAACCATTCCGCATGAGTGAGTTCATGAATCGAATAATAATGCATCCAATTGGAGTAATCCGTTCACCCTATAAAGAGAGCAAAGATATTCCCATCCAGGGGATTTTTAAAAGCAATGTCGAAGCGTGGGTCGAGTTAAAAGATAAATATGCTGAGGGTTTAAAAGATTTGGATAAATTTAGCCATGCTATACTTATATACTATTTTCATAAATCGGAGAGAGAAGAGATCAAGGGAGAACCATTTCTTGAGCAAAACAGCCACGGAATATTCGCCATAAGAAGTCCCAATCGTCCTAATCATATAGGGCTGTCTATTGTAAAAATCAAAAGCATAAAGAGAGATAAAATGTATTTTACAGAAGTAGACATTTTGGATGAAACTCCTCTTCTTGATATAAAGCCGTATGTGAAATATTTTGATACTCGGAAGAATGTTGTTTCCGGTTGGTTAGATAAGCACTTTAAAAATGGAGATATTCCAGATAAAACTGTTATAAAATGATATAAGAGTAGATAATAACGTGATTTTAGAGTTAAAGAAATGTTATCAAAAAAATCCCTCTTTGGTCCATCTATATGGGCACAAGACCTTTAAATAATCTCTCTTTGTACCAACTACAATGAGATTTAGGAACAAGAGAGGAGTGAGTCCCATGACAGGAACGTGTTGTTGATAACAACTCTTGTAACAATGAGCCTCGTGGCTTTTGTCTGATCGATAGGGGAGTCCCTCTCATTTTTAAAGGAATTAATCGTGCAGGTGCGGGTCATTCTTCTCTTCCCAAAGGCCGATCATCGTGCCACAGGGATCGGCGACGTACGCCTTATACCGGT
>JAGLWR010000125.1 GCA_023133315.1 Methanomicrobia archaeon
TAAAAAAATAATAGAGGTATATTCTTAGACTACAAGAAATGAATTCAAATATTCTAGATTTGACAAAAACAGGATGAAGGAGGAGATACTATGAAGCCCATAGATTGTGAGGATCTCTACAGTGATGGTCGACATTATGATTGTCAGACGAAATATCTTGTGGAAGACATCCCGTTTCATTTACGGCAAATTAAAAAATATGGAGGACCCGTTCTCGAACTGGCATGCGGAACAGGGAGAATTACCATTCCCATGGCTGAAAAAGGTATCGAGATCACAGGGTTAGATGTATCAGAGACCATGCTTTCTCATGCTCGAAAAAAAGCAGCAAAAAAGGGAGTTAACGTCGAATGGATCAAGGCAGATTGCCGTAATTTCAAGTTGAATAAGAAATTTAATCTCATCTTTTTCCCTTTCAATTCGATTACTCATCTTCATGATTTAAAAAGCCTCGAGGCGTGTTTCTCCTGTGTAAAGGAGCATTTAACACATAAAGGGAGATTTGTAATTGATGTGTTCAATCCTCATCTGGATATTTTGATGAGAGACCCCTCTCGCCGCTATCAGATATCTCAATATTCTGACCCCGACGGAAAGGGAACGGTTATTATCACAGAGAATAATATCTACGATACTGCAACTCAAATAAACAGGATCAAATGGTACTATTCCATCGGTAAAGAAAAAGATAAATTTGTTGTGGAAAATAACATGCGAATCCTATTCCCCCAGGAACTTGATGCTTTACTTCTTTACAATGGATTCACGATTGAAACTAAATTTGGGAATTACGATGAAACGCCTTTTGATTCAGCGTCACCAAAACAGCTTGTAGTGTGCTATCCGAAATGAAGTAAGTAAAAAATACGGGAATGATATGAAACATCTAACAGACATAATCAACAAGATCAGATGGGATAAAAGAGAAAATGAGGAAGAGTATTCTTTTGGGTATTTCGATAATGGTCTTCAAACGTTCGATTTTAAAAGCATAGATTTTGAACAGAGTACGAAGTTTGCTTTAGCCGTCAAAAGAGAGTATGAAATAAAGTTTATTCCATTTCATAAAATAAAACGAGTTTATAAAAAGGGTGAGGTTATCTGGGAACGTTAGGTTTCACTCTTTTCTAAAGACGATCCCTATCATGGACAAGATCAGGACTATACCGCAGAGATAGATAAAATTCAGGTACTGACCTTCATTGAATGTGAAAAGTGTGGAAAAATAGTTTTTGACCGCGTATGTTAAGACAATCAAAGAGAGAGAAATTATGAAAAAAATGGATGGAAAATTAGCCCTATAAATCCATTCTTTTAAAATGATCAGGCGATACTTTAAGATATAAACGATCATTCCCAGCTTCATATAATCACGAAAAAATAAAAAAAGAAAGTTATTCAGATAACCTTACATTCTTTTAACAGCTAATTCAACATCTTCCTTTTTAACTGTCTTTCTGCCAGCATGCTCTGCGAGAGCAACTGCTTCTCTGGCAATATCGACAGCTTCTTCTTCCAATATCTTGGCAAGAGCAATAGCTGCATCTTCGCTGACTCTACCAGCTCCAGCTTTTCTTATTAACTTATCTACCGACGCTTTTGCTATCATTTTATCACCTCATGAAATTTTATTGTCAGAATTTTTTTTCTTATTAGTATTTAAAGCTTTCGGTAATTTTGATTAAAAAGAGGATATGTTTTTTTTATAGTGGATGTTTTTAGGATTGATGTATAAATTCGGGATTAAATATCGAGTTCATTGAACTCAAACTGATCAAAACTTTCTTCTTTTGAATGTCCTTTTTTAAAGAGATCGATCTTTGCCGGAATGGGAAACGGAACAGATATCCCAGTTATTATGGCTTCACCGATATCGAGTCTCTTCATCTCTTTCTTAAAATCAGAAAGATCGTTCTCGGAGGAGAGAATCAAATGTTCCCTATCTTTGATATTTGTCAGAAGCATGATTATGACAGTATTTAATTGTGCTAAAATCTCTTCAAATATTTTTTGAGGCATCTGATCCACGACACAGAGCCCTAAATTGAATTTTCTTCCCTCTCTAACTATATTTGAAAATACGGTTTTTTTGGCTGTGTCTCTGTTCAGAAGCTTGTGTGCTTCTTCAAGGACCAAAAGTGTTTCTTTAGTTTTGTGCCCCTCTTTTTTATATTTTTTGTATTTATTTAGCAAAAATCGTGATATTATCGACGTAATTAATTTTATAGCCCAATCGTCATGTTCGTAATCTCCAAAATCTATTATGATTATTTTTTCCTGTTTTATTTTTTCCAATATATAGTTTAAAGAGTCAAAATCTCTGCCAATGAAATTATAATTCACTATCCTTTCAATTTTTCTCTGCAATGCCAAAACTGTAATTATCTGTATCTTATTTTCGAAATTTGATACAATATCTTCTGTTCCAGTCTGTGATAGATATTCCAGCCATCCTCTTCCAGATCTCTTGTATATGAGGGCTACAGCATCTTCCTGGGCTTCTGTGAGTGTCGTCATCACTCTCACATCGCCTGGCGTTATCATCTGAAGTGGAACGGTAAGAGAAACGTCGCTTTCGCTTCCGGGAAGTCCAACTACAATAACATTCTCCATTCCCCCCAATCCTCTTTTATAGCCATATTCTCCGTGGATATCGAAAACAAGACATGGTATCCTGTGAGTTATCATTTCTCGTATAATGACTTTGATAGTATTTGATTTTCCACTTCCTGTTTTCCCAAAAACCCCTGCATGTTTTGTGATAAAAGAGTCTATATCTATCGTTATCGGGAGATCCATGTTCCTCAGTTTTCCTATTTTTATGTAGTTTTTTCCTTCCTTTAAAAGAAACTTCAGGTCTTTTGATTCAGCTTTTCTGATTTTTGATAGGAACTTCGGTATTGTTTTTGCAGGTTTTATCCCGGAATCGAGAACTCCAAGTATTCCACATTCTGCTGCATAATAAAACTGATTTCCAAAAAGACTCTCCATGTCGTCTATTCTGTCTGTGAGAACAGCCATTTTATCGGGTAGATTTGGTTCTCCTATGTTTCTGGAGAAAATGGAAGAAACTCTTGCAAGGTATTTAAATCTTGATTCTATTACTAATAAATCCCCCATGTTAACAGTTTCTATATCGTCTAAAAGTATCCTGGCAGTTATTTTGTCGCTCTCTGCTGCAATTACTTTGCCTATCATAAATCATACTTTCTCTTTATTCTTTTATACTTATCTTCAACATCTTTCGATCGTTTCTTTTTGAAAAGTTCTAAAATAAAGACTATATTGACAAGCAAGAGAAGTGCTACAGCCGCTACCAGCGATGTCACCATCACAGAGTTTTCTTTGATAATGGTTTCGGATGAGGCTCCGGGATGCACTTTATCTGAAAATGAGGATAAAAGCTCTTCCATCTCGGAAACTTTTTCCGAGTCATCAAGATTTCTGTAGTAGCTCAGAGCTTCATTCAAAAACGAATAAGCTTCCATGTATTCACTATTTTCCAGGAATCTTCTCCCATCATGTTCGTATTTATCGGCAATGATATATTTCTCACATCTGTCTTTTTCTTTTTCATTGTCTAATAAACAATAATAATAGTAAGCTTCAAAATAGTTACCCTCTTTCATCAGTGTGGCGGCGCTTTCCACATACATTTCGGGCTGGGATTTGCTCATGCCGTATTCGCCAAAATTGATCGTTTTAGTAAGCATATTATTTTTCTGATTTTCGTCGTCAGAGATGCATTTAAAGGATATTTTATGTTCACCACTTTCCAGCTCCCACGAAAAGACGGCTTCTTTTAACCCATCCAGATAAAATTTCTCTCTTCCTTTTTCTTTATCATCCACGAAAAAAATAAGTTCTACGTCTCTTTTATCGCCTGTGTTCTCCATTAAAACGTAAAAATCAACATTTCCATTGCCTACTGTGTAATTAAAAATTTTTAAAGATACATCTCCTGAAAAGAATAACTCAGTTTTCAATACTAAATCTATTTTTCCTCCCTGTGACTCTATCTCCACATACGTTCCGTATACTCCGTTTCTACACGATCCCACGGGGAATATTTCTAT
>JAGLWR010000126.1 GCA_023133315.1 Methanomicrobia archaeon
TTATATATAAAGAGCCATACATGGTCGGCAAAAGTCTTTTTAATAAAGAAGATAATATAGTAACATGATGACAACAGATGGAGAAAAAATAATCGAAACCGAGAATCTCACATACAGTTATGGTGACACTCTTGCAGTGGATCACATCTCTTTTTCTGTAGAAAAGGGAGAGATCCTGGGATTCCTTGGGCCAAACGGTGCTGGAAAGACTACCACGGTAAAAATGCTTACGGGCCAGCTGGTACCTCAGGAAGGCTGGGGTAAAGTATTGGGCTTTGATGTTGCCCAGGAACCAAAAAAGATCCACGAAAAAATTGGCGTTTGTTTTGAAGAGAAAAATCTGTATCCTAGGTTAACTGTGAAAGAAAACCTAGAATTCTTTGTCAACTTGTTTGGACTTGAGGTAGATATTGATCCACTCCTTAAACGAGTGGATCTATCCAAGTGGGTAAACGATAGAGTCGAAACGCTTTCCAAGGGACTTCAGCAGAGAGTAATGTTTGTCCGTTCTATGATCAACGATCCAGATGTCCTCTTCCTGGATGAGCCAACTGTTGGTTTAGATCCCATTTCAGCAGACGCCATAAGAAATATAATTTTGACAGAAAAAAAGAAGGGCAAAACTGTTTTTTTAACTACTCACAACATGATGGAAGCTGACAAATTGTCGGATAGAGTGGCTTTCATCAACGAAGGGAAAATAGTTGCGTTGGACACACCGGAAAACCTGAAACTGAAACTGGGAAAGAGAACTTTGAAAGTAAAGATGAGAACTGAAAAAGGTTTTGAAGAAGAAACACTACCATTGAGAGATCCCGAAACTCCTAAAAGAGCAAAAGAGCTCCTGGAAAAAAGGAACATTGCCACAATTCACACTCAGGAAGCGACACTGGAGGAAGTCTTTATGAAATTAACAGGGAGGAAGTTGGAACAATGAAAGCCTCATGCATTAAAGCTATTACTCGGAAAGATGCCGTTGCTGCAATGAGAAACAAACTGATAGTGCTGGGTTTATTTGCAGGAGTTATTTTCGCTGTGATGTACTATGTGCTGCCTTCTACTGTTGAGGAAACCTTCACTGTAGCCCTCTATGATGGAAGTTCTTCTCAGTTATTTCCGCCGGTCAGCGAACTTGAGATGGAGGGTATACACATAATATTTTTCACGTCGGGAGAAGAGTTTGAAAAAGCTGTTGAGGAGGGAGACTATGTCGCCGGTATTGCATTGCCGGAAAATTTTGATTCTCAGTTACTCTCGGGGAAGCAGCCAACCATAACTCTCTATTTTAAATCCGATGTACCCGAAAGTGTCAGAACGTCTATTGAATATTTCATACAGCTGACAATTGAATATGTCGCTCTTGGAGAGCAGCCTATCGATATAGAAACAGAAATGTTAGGGGAAGATATGGCAGGAAAGCACATCCCCTTGAGAGAACAATCGTTACCCTTTTTTCTTGTGTTTGCTTTGATGATGGAAATGTGGACCATAAGCACACTGATTGTGGAGGAGAGTGCTTTTGGGACGATGAGAGCAGTCCTGGTGACCCCTGCTTCGCCTTCAGATGTAATAATATCAAAAGGAATAGTTGGAATTGGTTATTCCCTCATTGTTGTAGTATCGATTCTCATCCTGACCCAGAGCGTGAGAGGAAATCTGCCTGTTTTGTTCCTGGGAATTTTCCTTGGTGCTATCATGGCCGTGAGCATGGGATTGTTTCTGGGGAGTTTAACAAAAGATATTTTGGGGTCTTACATTTACGTGGCAGTTCCAATGCTTATCCTTATACTTCCGGGCATGTTTATCTTTGTGCCTGATATCTCTCTCTCCATAGTAAAGGTGATCCCGACGTACTATCTGGCAAATGCTTTCGGTCAAATTCTTAACAGTGGTGCCGGGCTGGTGGGGGTATGGAAAGACTTTCTCATCATTGCCGGCTTTGATACAGTATTTTTTGTCCTGGGTGTATATGCACTGAGGAGGCGATTTTCATGAAATTTTCCAGAATGTTCTCCATGGCGAAGAAAGATGTCGTTATCATAACAAGATCGAGTTTTTTCTTGTATATGGTGGCGATGCCAATTGTCATGTCACTGGTACTCACTGCGGTTCTGGGGTCCGTAGGCACTGCAAGACCCACTCTCGCCGTGTACGGCGAGGGCGAGCTCATATCCATACTTGAAGAGGAACCCTCCCTAAATGTTACTATTTTTTCATCCGAGGAGAGTCTGAGAGAAGCGGTGCTGGAAGGAGAATACGACGGAGGATTACTTGTGTCTCCCACCCCAAAACTCCTGATTTCTGGGAAGAGCCTTTTGAATGAAAGAGTAACGATAGGAGCCACTCTGGCGAATGCGTTTCGGGAAGTTTCAGGTAAAGAAGAGACCATACTCTTCGAAACCAAGGTAATTGGAACTGAGGGATACCCCTGGAAGGTAAGATTCGTTCCCTTCCTAACGATAATCGCAGTACTGGTAGCGGGCATGATCATCTCAGCATCTCTCATAGAAGAGAGAGAGAAGAAGACACTGAATGCCGTACTGGTGACCCCCATCACGCCGCTTGAGGTCATAACAGCCAAAGCGCTATTCGGATTATTTCTTGGATTGATACTGGGTACTATTATCCTGGTGTTGAATGGAGCCCTTACCAGCGGGTTTTTACTCATCATGCTGTTTTTAATCCTGGGGACAACTTTTACTGTGGCGTTAGGGTTGATGGCAGGAGTGGTGATGGACAACATCACCGATTTAATAACAAGAATAAAAATCTTTGGGTTGATTTTGTATTTTCCTGCATTCGTCATCATGTTTCCCCAGATACCGCAGTGGCTTGGCAAGTTCTTCCCCACGTACTACTTCATCGATCCAATTTTTTCCATAACGCAAAAAGGAGCAGGATGGTCAGATGTCTGGTGGAAAGCAGTAGTTCTGCTGGCCTGTGATGTTGTAGTTTTGGCTCTCGCTGCGAAGGTGCTGAAGAAGAGAATGCTCGGGAAAAAGATAAAAGCCTAAGATATACAATTTTTTTATTTTTTTGAAATCTATTTTGGTTCAATCAACGAACCTTACCATTTCTTTTGTTTTCCTTCTTGTCGACGTTTCCGGTATTTTGGTAGGGTAACCCAAGGGTGTCACAGTAGCGACGTAGTGTTCCTTTGGGATTCCCAGTTCCCCTTTCACTTCGATCCTGTCCATATCAGCAATCCAGCACGTACCGAGGCCATGGAGCCACGAAGCAAGAATAAAGTGATACGCTGCTATGCATCCATCCTGAACGTGACTCATTGATAATTCCGGATCCGAGCATATTGCAACAGCTATTGGCGCCCGTGATATCGGGGCACTGCTGTTTCCCCGGAGAGAGGCGAGAAATTCCAGCGTTTTTTTATCTCGGATCACGACGAAGTAATATGACTGGGAGTTTTTGGCTGTCGGAGAAAACCTACAGACCTCGAAAATCCTCCAGAGAACTTCATCAGACACTTCTCTTTCCTCAAAATATCGTATGCTTCTCCGGGTTTTTAGAAGCTCATCTCCATCCAGATAAGGTTCTAAGGGATGGAGAAAACACTGGAACTCTATGGTGCGATTCTCAGGATCCTTGGCAAAGAAGTGGTATATACGATACTTTTCATTTTCTCTGGGCTCGGCTAATGCTTTTTCCCTGAGTCCACTATATGCAAAGTCAACTTCCTCTTTCGTTCGGTAGAAAAATGTTATCACGCCGCTTTTTTCGTAGGTTTCGCTCTTGCAGAATCCCAGTAATAAATTGCCGTGCTTTAAGATGACGCAGTCCCCTTGTTCCAACCACACCGTTGCTCCAATCGAAAGGTAAAATTCCTTTATTCCCAACAAATCTTCCGTCCTGAAAAATATGATACCTGACATGCTCACAACGTCTTTTTCAGATATAAAAAACTTTGGATACTGTCCCTTTAAATCTTGATTACTTCTTGATCTTACACCATCAGCATTGTCAGGACTCCTATCAAAATACAAAATATTATGCCTATCTTTACGGTAAATCTCATTATTTCTCCTTCCCTGCCCA
>JAGLWR010000127.1 GCA_023133315.1 Methanomicrobia archaeon
ATAATCATATGATCGGAAGATATTTAAATGAATATACAAAAACTCATTTATCCCGACGTGGCCTAGTCTGGAAGGGCAGCGGACTGTAGATCCGCTGATCGCTGGTTCAAATCCGGCCGTCGGGATTTTTTATGGTAAGATTTTTAAACTTATTGGTTGTACTATTCTTATGGTAGATCCTCATAAACACTGTGTGGTATGCGGAAAAGCGATCCCCACAGATAAGACCTTCTGCGCAGAGAAATGTGAAAGATATTATGAAAAGAAGATGAAAAGTCAGAAAAGGCACTTTTACCTACTCATGGTATTTCCGATAATCGTAGTATTACTGTTTCTCATTCTTAGCTGGTTACAGTCATAAAATACACTGTACGAAGAGAAAAGAGAGAATGTGCCTCTTGTCATTTTGACAGTACTGATTACTTTCTTTTTTTGAGGTATATTTTCCACAGAACCTCCATTAAATTTATAAATGTAGAGTGTATATTATTATATGTGAGAAAAATGAAAAAATATAAGTTGGGATTTGTTATAATTGCATTTTTAGTTTTAGCAGGCGTTAAAACTACCGTTAGATGCAGTGTTATCACAGTACCAGACGATTATCCCAGCATCGAAGAAGCTATCTCAAACGCTGATGAAGGAGACACAATAAAAATTAAGACAGGAGAATATACAGAAAATATTACCATAGACAAAAGATTGACGCTGGAGGGACAGGATTCTACGTTAAATGGGAGGATAACTATAGACGCTAAAAATGTAAAAATCTCCAATATAATAATCAAAAATTCCGTTGAGGGAATTAAAATTACCTCTTCAGGAAATGCAATACTTTATTCTTTAACCGTTGAAAACTGTACGTACGGTATAAAGATAAACGGAAGCGGGAAAGCCAATATCCATGATGGAACCTTTAGAAAATGTGAATATGGTGTGTATGGTGAAAAAACTACGGGTATTGTGATATATAACTCAACATTTTCCGATAATACCAATGCTCTGTACTTTTTAAGTGTCTCAGGATCTTCGATAACAAACTCAAGAATTGAAAATAGTACAACAGGCATCTATTTTTCAATATCAGATTCCGTATCGATCTCAAAAAGTATTATTACAGAATGTGAAGTGGGAATAGATCTGCAAAACTCAGAAGGGAATATTAAAGACAACTTCTTAAAAAATGATGTAAATATAAATTTAAACAACGTAAAGAGTTCTGAAATTAGTGGGAATGAGATACAGGGTGGTACTACTGGCATGCTCCTAAAATACTCTCCTGAAAATGAAATAAGTTCAAATAGAATCAAAAATGCTAGTTCTGATGGTATTAGAATAATGTATCAATCTAAAAACTGTAATCTTTACAATAATATTATTTATGGAAATACGTACGGAATTGCGGTGCTTGCAGGATGTGATGGAACAAAAATAGTAAACAACACATTATATTCAAATTCAGATAAGAATATATGGCTTCATGATTCTCAGGACATCCTGATTCAAAACAATATAATAGCTAATGGAAAATATGGAATTTATCCCCAAGAATCTACATTGGAAGTAAATTACAATGATTTTTGGAAGAACAGTAAAGCAAATATATTTGGAGGGACTACGGGCGTGGGCATGTATAATATCTTTTACGATCCGCTATTTCTGGATGCAAAAAATGAAAACTTTAAATTGAATATAAACTCCCCCTGCATAGATGCTGGAAAATTTGAGAACTCTCCGGGTACAGACTTTGAAGGTAAAAGAAGACTGCATGGCAAGGGGGTAGACTTGGGAGCTTACGAGTTAACAACAGTGCAGATAACTCTCGTCGCAAATACGATAGATTATGAGCTTGCAGGAGAGTTTATCGAGTTTTTAGATATGAACAACGTTCTCATAACTCCAATTTCTGCAGCAGACTTTCCCGATCACCAGGAAGATAAAATAATACTTATTCTTGGAGGCCCAGATGCTTATGATGGTATAGGGTATATTGTACAAAATACTCTGGATGGGAATGAGATAGATTTGATCAGAAAAGAAGGGAATTTCGCCATGTTTATCAAAACAAATATATGGAAAGATGGTCAGTTAGTATTGGTACTTGCTGGAAGTGACAGGGATCTCACAAAAGCTGCTTGGATGGAAAATAAAGGACAGGCGTTCACACAGATGAATGAATGGCTTTAAAGGGCCCGTAGTCTAGGGGATAAGGCGCGAGGCTTCGGACCTCGTTTTCGTGGGTTCGAATCCCACCGGGCTCACTCACTTCGTTCGCAATCCCGTCGAGGATGTAGCAGCTCTGCGACCTGCTCCATTTCCCCCCGGGTCCGCTAACCCTTTTCTTTTTTAGAAAAAAAGAAAACGGTTCTCCAAAAGAAAAAATAAATTATTAAAGAGAGGGAGTATAGAAAAATTATTTAAAATGATCTTTTTTTAGAAAATAAATTATTTAAAGGAATAGAGTTGAGGGAGAAACGTAGTGTCTCCCCTTACTTTGGAAATTGTATAGTGACACCATTACTTCCTATTATCGTGTTTCCAAAGCTTTCAGTGATCATTTTTACAAGGGTAAGGTCTATATCCATCTCTATTCCATTGAAAATCAGATATCTGTTCTCAGAATCCTCATAAGAACTTATTTCTAAGTTCTTACTTGAAGAAAAGAGCATTTCAAAAGCATCAGAAATTAGAGGTGTGGCTTTTATCACAAGATCTTTTTCTATATCCATGGTTATCTTTTTCTTAATCCTGTATTTAGATTCCAGTTCTAAAAGGATTTTATTTACGTTAATATCTTCTAGCTCATAATTATCCATATTTTTTATCCTTTTTAGAGTTTCTATGCTACTGCCACTGTTTTTTATAGTATTGATAGCTCTTTTTAAATGATCTCTTCCCGTGTCACTTATCTCTTCTTTTTCTAACATGCTGAGATATCCTAGGGCAATTTGGTTTAAATTATTTAAATTGTGAGAAACAATCTCATCTATTACCTCAGATCTCTCAATTTTATAGAGCTGAGTTTCTGAAATACCTTCCTTAGCTTTTGATTCTGCTCCCAGAATATAACTCCCTATAAAAACATTAAAAAATATCATTAAAAATAAGGTAGTAATTATAAGGTATCTTTCCACTAAGCTTGCTTGAGAAAAAAGCCCCTGCCCAATAAACGATGCTAAAATTGAGTAATATACAATTGAAATGAATAAAGCAGTATATCCTATAATTTTTTTATTCATATTATTTAATTATGTCTGCCCAAATAAAAGCTTTTTGCTAACTTTTGAAAAACGTTCAATAACTAATATCTTCAGATCAAATTATGTAACACATCATACAAATCTAAAAATTTAAATACTCCAATTTCTTTTTATTGTAATGATCTCTAATGATAATATATCAATTGTTTTAAATATTCTCAAAGACTATATTAAACAATTTAAAGAGCCTATAGTTACAAGAATATCAAGAAAAAAAGAGCCTTTTAAAGTTCTTATGGGCACAGTGTTAAGTGCGAGAACAAAAGACGAGGTAACTAAGAAAGCCTTTGAAAGATTGATGGAAAAAGCAGACACTCCAGAGAAAATTTTGGAACTCGATAATATAGAAGAACTTATATATCCAGTGGGATTTTACAAAACAAAGGCTAAGAATATAAAAATTTTATGTAACCAGTTGATAGAAGAGTTCAATGGAAATGTACCAGACACGTTAGAAGATCTGCTGAAATTGAAGGGAGTTGGAAGGAAGACAGCTAATCTAGTTTTAGTTTTGGGATTCGATAAATATGGAGTTTGTGTAGATACCCACGTGCACAGAATCAGTAATAGATGGAAGTATGTCAGTACAAAGACGCCAGAAGAGACAGAGTTTGCTCTCCGAAAAAAACTTCCAAAAAGGTACTGGAAAGAGTATAATGATATTTTAGTAACGTTTGGCCAGAATCTATGCAAACCTGTAAAACCTCTCTGCGAAAAATGTCCTATAATCGAGTACTGTTCTTATTTCAATGAGAAACTTATTT
>JAGLWR010000128.1 GCA_023133315.1 Methanomicrobia archaeon
TGATTGAAGGACGTTGTTCTTATAGATGTCAAATATCGCCAAAAAACCAGTTTCATCAGCAGAACTAAAGCCAATGTTTGTTCCCGTATTTCTTATATTTGTGCTGTTTGTATCTTTCGTTTCCACTAAAAAGCTGTAATCTCCAGCTTTTGTCTCCGCACCCGTTTTTTCCGATACAAACCCAGCGGCCCACACATATACTACCAAACTTATTGCCACTGCAACAACTATCATCAATACGACAGCTATGACAGGGCTGACACCTTTCCTATTCCTGAACATTTTTTATCACCTATTTCTATTACTCATCAATACTATTTAAATCTTACTTTTCCCTTTTAAGTTTTTCTATAATTGCTTGATGTACAAAGTCGCTCTTTGTTTTGTACAATCCTTTTTCTACCTTTGCCTCAATCTCCCTCACAAGCTGAGGAGCGACTGTTGTTCCTATTGTTTTATTTTTTCTTTCCATTCATATCCCTCTATATGTAATTCTCTGTTATTCTTTTTGCAATATATGTTTATAAAACTTTCTATAACATATCTTTTTAGTATAATATCTTTATCAACTTCTTAGTTGATAATTAAAATAGGTGAAAAAGAAGTTTAAACAATAAATCGCCATAAAAATAAGCCGTTATGAATCCTAAAGTTATCGGTATCAAAAATGGAAGTCCTGGTGTGACCCAGATCCGTTTTGTGTGGGGCAAAACTTCTTTTTTATACCTCTCAATATCGTACTCTATTGTCCCCAACGCAGAACGAAGTTTTAATTTTTCATCTTCGTAAAAAACCAAAGGAAATACTTTTTCATTGAGATTCTTTATATTTATCGGGTATCCTGTAAAATATGCCCTTATCTTGGCAAGCTTCTGATCTTCTATATTTTCAAACTTACTTCTTTTGATGGCATTATAAAAAAATATAACTAAAGGGAGGAATACTACGAGAATGAGGCTATTATCAAAGACAGAAATAGAAAAAATAGGCAATGTTTTTTCAATTCCAAAAAATAGTGAAGATAACGCAATTAACGCTTTACCGTCCCCTCCCCCCATCAAACCAAAAAACGTTATGAAAAAAATAAAGACAAACGTTATACTCATATTCTGAAAGATCACATTGAACGGATTTGGAGCGAAAAACATTACGATAGAGATCCCTAAGAATGCGATAATATATGGAGTTTCTTTAATATTTTCATGAAAAGATCGTCTCTCAATGACGAGAATTGCCATATAAACAATGATAAATAAAGCGATTATCTTAATGAGGGTGATATTCTCTGCTAAAGGTCTATACGTTATATTTTGAGAATAATCATAGACTCCGAAAAGAAGCCCTATAGCTATCATAGCTATCCATACCCAGTCCTCTATCTCCCTTTTTTTCACGTCTTCAATACATGCGTAAAATAATAAGATCAAAACAGGGATAACTCTGATCATATTCAGAAATAAAAAAAGAAGTATAAAAAAGTATCGTCAGATATTTAAATACTTTTCAAACTCCCATCGTGTGACATACAATCTGTATTCGTCCCATTCTTTCCATTTAGCTCTTATGAATGCGCCATATGCTCCAAGCAAAGAATCTTTAAGAACAGGATCTTTTTTAAGCTCTTTTAAAGCGTCTTTTAGAGTAGATGGCAGAAGTTCTATACCTTTCTCCTTTATTTCTTCTATACTCAGATCGTATAAGTTATAATTTAAAGAAGAAGGAGGCTGAAGTTCATTTATCACTCCATCAAGACCTGCTTTCAGAAGTACTGAAAACGTTAGATACGGGTTACATGAAGCATCTGGGACCCTAAACTCTATTCTTTTGTTTTTAGATTTTGGTATCCTTATCAGAGAGGATCTGTTTCCTCTCCCCCATGATATATATGCGGGTGCTTCGTATCCTGGAATTAATCTCTTGTAAGAGTTTACAGTAGGGTTTGAAACTGCACAGATTGCTTTGGAGTGTTTCAATATGCCAGCAATGAACGATAAAGCTGTTTGGGAAAGCTCAAAATCTTTTTCTCCTTCGAATAGGTTCTTTTCACCAACTGAAAGATTTAAATGTGTGTGCATTCCGTTTCCGTAATCATCTTGGAACGGTTTTGGCATGAACGTAGCTGTCAGATCGTTAAGGTTTGCTACTATCTTGATAATTATCTTTGACGTTACCACAGAGTCAGCCGTCCTCAGTGCGTCTGAAAACTTGAAATCTATCTCATGCTGTCCTTTCCCAACTTCGTGATGCGAGGCTTCGTAGTCTATTCCTAAATTCATCATGAGGAGAGCGGAGTTTTTTCTTATGTCGTGGGCAAGATCCACAGGCGCAAAATCGAAATAACTGCCGTTGTCATGTTGCTTCATATCATTGTTTAACAAAAAGAATTCTAATTCTGCCCCAACATTGAATACTGCCTTTTTTCCAAGAATTTTTTTCATCTCTTCAATATTTTTTTTCAGAACAAACCGAGGATCACCGTTGAAAGGTTCATCGTCCAGATAGACATCGCAGATAAACCTCCCTTCTTTCCTGCCGTTGAAATTGAAAACAGAGAACGTATCCGGATCAGGTTTTAAATTCATATCGCTTTCACTTATTCTCGAAAATCCCTCTATTGACGATCCATCAAATCCTATACCTTCAGTTAACGCTGTTTCCAAACTTTTTGCCGGTACTGCCATGCTTTTAACAATACCATTAACATCAACGAACTGCAGCCTCAAAAATGTTATTTCTTCTGCTTTAAGTATATCATATATTCGTTCAGTCATTTTATCACCAACACTACATTCATATCAAAAAATATGAATATACTATATCTTTGTTTGCTATATAAACTTTTCTGTTTACAAATGATCTCTACAATTTATTTTAGAATAAGGCTTGGTTTACCTTAAGAATGATAAAGTTTAAATACAATTAATACTAACATACAAATAGGTGATAAAAAATGCCAAGAAATGTAACATTAGCAACTATAGTACCACCAAAAATATTGGAAATGATCGAAGAACTGGTAGCCCAGGGAAAATATAGGTCCAAATCAGACTTTGTATATCAGTCTGTCATTGCCAAACTCGTTGAAGAGGGTAGAATAAAAAGAGGATAACTTCAGCATTTGGCAAAGACAGCAAATAAGTGCATCTATTTTTATACATCCAGATTTTCCACTTCAGCCGCATGCTCATAAATAAACATTTTTCTGGGCTCCACCTTTTCTCCCATTAAAATGGTAAATGTTTCGTCAGCTTCTACAAAATCTTCACTGATAATCCTTTTTATAATCCTTGTTTCGGGGTCCATCGTCGTTTCCCATAACTGTTCAGGATTCATCTCTCCGAGACCTTTGTATCTCTGAATCTCAGCATTTCCTATTTTTTCCAGTATGCTCTCCAATTCCCGATCTGTGTAGGCATAATATTTTTCTTTGCCTTTTTTTATTTTATAGAGGGGAGGCAATGCTGCATAAATATGCCCGTTTTCCACTAACGGTTTCATGTATCTGAAAAAGAATGTCAGTAGAAGCGTCCTTATGTGGGATCCATCAACGTCCGCGTCAGTCATTATTATTATCTTGCCATATCTCAGTTTATATATATCAAACTCTTCTCCGATCCCCGTGCCTATAGCAGTTATCATTATTCTTATCTCTTCATTTTTTAAAATTTTATCGAGTCTGGCCTTTTCTACATTCAGTATTTTCCCTCTTAGAGGTAAAATCGCCTGGAAAGTCCTGTCCCTCCCCTGCTTTGCAGAGCCGCCTGCAGAGGGTCCTTCTACCAGATATAGTTCGCACTTCGAAGGATCTTTTTCACTGCAATCCGCAAGTTTTCCCGGCAGTGTCGTTACTTCAAACGCTGTTTTTTTCCTTGCAAGTTCTCTCGCTTTTCTTGCCGCCTCTCTTGCTCTTGCTGCTGACAAAATCTTCCCAATTATCTTCCTGGCATCATCTGGGTTTTCTTCAAGATAATACGTTAATTTTTCAAAGACTATAGAATCCACTATACCTTTTAC
>JAGLWR010000129.1 GCA_023133315.1 Methanomicrobia archaeon
AAATGAACCGAAAGCTTTTTAAATACTTCGAAAACAGTATAGATCAGATGACAGAAATTGTGAAAACAACTTCTGTTTCAAGGAGGCAAAAAATATGAGAATGAACAAGAAAGCGGTCAGCCCGGTAATAGCTGTGATGTTGTTAGTAGCTGTCGCCGTGGCGGCTGTAGGAGCATACTTTATATGGTATAAAAGTTTCCAGGCCGGAAGTCAGAAACAGGTAGAAGAGCAGACAGGTACTATCGGAAGCAAGCTGGGAATAACGAACATTACGAACGACAACGTAACTTTTTACGTAACAATAAAGAACGCCACAGGAAAGGATTTGGGATATTTCTTAGGTAGCCCAGGTGACCAGCAATCTGAGATAACGATAACGATTAAGGACGATCAGGGTAACCTAGTGGGCGAGGAAAGTGAGACTGTAGGAGCCGCAGTAGCAGGCAACAGCTCTGCCAAGTTTACTGGTGTCACTCCACCTGCACAAGGAGCTTTCATAGAAATGGATGATGAAGGACAGATAGAATTTCGTTTAACTACTGGCGAAACACAGCCAGGGGAAACATACACTATAATCATCACAGCATCAGGTACAACTTCCACAGTGAAATACACAGCTATTTAAAATTCTTTTTTTTCTTTTCTTTTTTTTGTGATTGAATGAACAAAAAAATTTCCTTTGCGATTTTGATATTTATATTATTTTTAACTGTATATTTGCGGTGGAACGATCAAAACATATTAACAGGATGCGATCCTTACTATCATTACAGAAAAGCTGACGAGATTTTGAATCATGAAATTTCCGATATGGATTATTTGAGAAATCCTCCCGAAGGTACGGTATATGAAAAAAATTTCTATCATTATTTTACTGCATATTCCTATAAATTGGTACCATTTTTGAGCTTGGAAGAATATATGGTCTATCTTCCTTTAATTTTCTCTTTACTTTCTGTAATACTAGCATATAAGGTAGGAAAGCTCTTTAATGTTTATTCCGGAATCTTTGCAGCTTTTTTCGTTGCGGTTACGCCGATAGTCGTAGAAAGGACTCACAAAACGTTTGCAGACACAGACTCGTTGGTTTTGTTATTTGCGTTGTTATTAGTTTATCTCTACATGAAATTTCTTATGACTAAAAAAATAGTTTATCTTGTTTTTTTGGGGATTACTCTCTTTATTTTACAGAGCTTCTGGTCAGGATACTGGCTTTTTGTCTATATATCCTTGGGAAGTCTTTTTTTCTATTCTCTTTTTAAAATGCGGAAAGAGATTTTAAATTTGAAGTATTTTCTGATTCCTTCATTGGTATATATAATACCCGCAACTCTCTACAAAAGCACGACTTTGTTATTTCTGCTGCGGCTCTACAGGTACAATCTCAATCCTGCGGAGATCCAGAAAACGTTCGATGTCTCACAGACTGTCGGAGAATTGGTAAACATAATGCCCAATATGTTAATGCCGGCTTTGGGGTTGATACTCCCGTTGGGACTAATGGGATGCGTTATTCTTCTCTATCTCGCGTATAAAGAAAAAAGATATTATCCTGTATCTCTGATGTTAGTTTTACTTCTGATATTTTCAGTTTTAACGCTGCAGGGAGGATATCGATTTTTGTTTCTCTTTGCAATTCCGTTGCTTCTGTTATCATCAATTTTTATGGGAATAGTCTTTCAGAATATCTGGAGGTTAAAATATAGATTTGCAGGAATTATTTTAATTCTTTTAAGTTTTTCTCTCTGTATATACGAAATTGATATGAACAAAGAGATAGAAAGAATTTATCCTGATGAAGAATTTAGAGAAGCATTATTCTGGATAGATGAGACTTTAGAGGAAGATGCCGTCATAATCGCGTGGTGGGATTACGGGTACTGGATAGAAGCGTTGGGGAAGCGAGCATCATACGTGGACAACGGCTATAGACCAAACTCGAAATTAATGTGGTTCGCCGAGATGCTTACCTCGGAAGATACGGAGATGTTAAGAGATTTAGAACTGAGTAATCTGTATATCTTTCTCACGGAGAGAGAACTATACGGCTTTGAGATGATCAGTTACTATCTAGGAGAAAGACTGGAATATATGGTGAGACTTCCGAAGAAAAACGATGATTACGATTTCTCTACATTTTATGATGAACATTTGATCTTTGAGAAGAGCGGAACGGTAAAGATAGGTAAAGAAGGCAACTTCAGACCATTTAATGGATACGTATATTCCATGAGGGAATATAAAGTCGTTTTTCCCAGCGAAGAGATGCCCTCAAGGATTTTCATAGTAAATCCGAAATTGGAAAATGTATTATTTACTGAAATGTATATACGTAATGCAGAAAATATTTCAGATATCGAACTGATCAAAGAGTTTAAAAAGATAAAAGTATTTAAAATAAATATAGAGAGTGAGAAAGATGAATAAAAAATGTGAAGTGAGCGTAACAGTGGTCATACTTTTACTTTTGTTGGTAGCTACTTTTGGGGGGACGGCATTTTATATATGGTATACAAATTATCTCAAAGAATCCCAATCTTCTATCGAACATGTCCCAGCGATAGAAGTAGCTACCATAATAGATATAGGTAGTGATCAGAATACATTTTATGTAACGGTCAGAAACAATAAATTTCAAGATATTACCGTACCGAAAGCTGGTCATGTCGTGGGCGTCTATAAAGGATCGGGAAGCACTCCCTGTTTTCTTGAGGGAGATGAGTTTACAATAAAATCAAAAGAAAGTGGTGTGGCAACTATACCTTTTGACGTGAAATCTGGCACAACATATTATATTATAATCGAAGTAGTATATGAAGGTACGAGCTATATGATAGTGCAATATTACACCGCCCCCCCATAGGTGAAACCATGAAACGAATGGTGGTCTGGAAAGCGAATCTTGAAGCAAATAAGAGTAGAAAAGAAGGGAGAAAAATATCACATGGCATAGCTCTAAAAGATCTCCATATGAAGGAGATATCAAAAGCTGCTCATGAACTGAAACTCAATCCGCAGGTAGAAAATAAAAAACATCCCCGCGGTGTGGACGGACGAGTCCTGGTGGACAAAAAACATTCGAAAATAAAAACGTTAAAGCTCATTTCCGATGAGATACGGAAAATGAGAAAAGAATGAAAATAAAATTATTTTTTAAGCTCTTCTAAAATTTCCTTGGCTACGTCCATTCTTACCGTTCCTCTCTCCACCATTTTTTCAGCAACTATGTCCACGTTTTCTCCTTTCGCTCCTGCCATCGCTGCAATATTCTTCGCATGAAGCTTCATGTGCCCTCTCTGGATTCCCTCGTCCGAAAGCGCTCTCAAAGCAGCTAGATTCTGGGCTAATCCGACGGAAGCGAGAATCTCTCCCAGTTCGTTTGCCGTCTTGACTCCAAGAATCTTTAACGACGCTCTTGCTATCGGGTGTTTGGTGGCTCCTCCGATTATCCCGACGGCAGCTGGTATCTCTATGCTTCCTACAAGATCTCCATCTTTATTTTTTTCGTAATGGGTCAAAACTGTATAAAAACCATTTCTGGAGGCATAAGCATGACATCCCGCTTCAACGGCTCTCGTATCATTACACGTAGCAGAGACAACGGCTGTTATCCCGTTCATTATTCCTTTGTTATGTGTGACAGCTCTGAAAGGGTCGATCTTTGCGAGAGCATACGCTTTCAGTATCCTATCTACGATTTTCTCTCCTCCCAATTTTTCAGCATCGAAAACGGCTCTCGATCGTGCCAACCTGTGTAATGCCAGGTTGGAGATTATTCTTAACACCACATTTTCTCCTGTTATTTTTTCCAGGAACGGAGCAACTGCCTCAACCATTGTATTTACGGCATTGGCACCCATTACATCTCTTACATCGACAAGTAAATGCACGACTGCCATTTTTTCTTTCTCGAATACCCTTACCTCAATGTCCCTGGCGCCTCCTCCAAATTTTATCAGGACAGGATCCTGATCATTTGCTATCTTCAGTATCTC
>JAGLWR010000013.1 GCA_023133315.1 Methanomicrobia archaeon
AGAATGTTCAAATTGCTCCAACTCAAAAAATTGATAAAAATTTTATTGATAATATCAGTAACTACGCTAAGATCCCTATGATATTTCAGAAAAGAATTGAGAAAAAATATGATATTCGGGTTACAGTTATTGGTAATCAAGTTTATGCTACAGCCATTCATTCGCAAGAACATAATGAAACCAAAATCGATTGGCGTTTATGGGATATGCATCACGATATCGATTTGAAGCATAGTAAATTTGACTTACCAAAAAGAATAGTTCAATTATGCTTAAAAATAACACAAAGATTTAATTTGAATTTTTCAGCAATTGATCTGATCTATTCTACAAACAATAAATACTATTTTTTGGAAATGAACCCCAATGGTCAGTGGGCTTGGATCGAAGAGAAAGTCGGTTTTCCAATAAGAGATTCGATTATCAATTACTTGGGGTTGTCAAAATCATGAAACACGAAATTAAGAAAATACAAGAGAAGATTAAATCGAATAATAGAGATATTTTAGATCAATCAAGGAAAATCATTGATGAATTTCTGATTAGAGAAACTGAAAGGGGAAAAAGTATCGTAAAACGAATTAATATATTAATTACGTTATCAGGTGCAATTTCAGCAGTAATTTTATTTTTTGGAAAAATAATTTTAGATATAAACAATAAAAATTTTCTAATTTTAATTTATTTTATATGTTTTGCTACGATTCTTTTTCTTATAAAATCAATTTATTTTTTAATTAGATCACTAAGACCAACTCAAATGTATGTATTGTCCCCAGAACTACTAATTTTTGATATTCAAGGAAAAGATTATGAAAAGTCACTTCGCTATGAAATAACTTGGAAAATTTGGGAGTATTTCCAAATGCAACCTGTCAATACAGAGAAATTGATCTGGCTTGATCGTGGACAAAGAAATTTGCTCTTTAGTATAATCTCTTTTCTTTTCTGGGGGTTATTGCTTTTAATAAACAAAAATGTATCTAATTTTATACCCAATTGGATTGAATATACTTTAGGTGGAATTTTCATTCTATTTGCATTCTTTTGCGATTACATATTAGACAAATTTGGATTTTGGAACTCGACAGAAAAGAAAAAGAAAAAAGGATGAAAAAGAGAAATTTTTAGTGAAATAAGATGGTTTTTAATTGAACTTATAAAGGTTGAAAAAGTGGTAGTACATGATTGAAATTTTACATAATTTATACATTGGAACCCAAGATGACTATGAATACAATGTGAAGGGTAAAGAGGGATGGTTTGTAGTTCATGCATGCAAAAGAACCCTATCACAGAGAAGCACTGGGGTATACAGGGAGAGGAGCACCCAAAGGACATCCAGAATATTTGATAGCGAAGAGAGGAAATAGACTTATACTCAATTTAATAGATCCAGATGATCCCCAATACGTCCCAAAAGAAATAATTGATGCTGCGTTAGATTTTATAGAGGAAGGATTAATGACTGGCAAAAAAGTTTTGGTTCATTGTAATTTGGGTGGATCACGATCGCCTGGTATAGGACTTCTTTATATGGCGATCAAAGGTTTTATCCCTAATCAGACATTTGAAGATGCTGAAGAAGCATTTCATTCTATTTATCCAAATTATTTTCCTAGCAGAGGGATACGAGGATTTTTGTCAGATAACTGGCATCTATATTGCAAACAATAAGAATCTACAAAATTCCCCCCCCACCATCCCAACCCCCCTCTATCATTTTTGTATCCTACATCACAAAATCTGAAAGTTCTGTAAACATAAAATATATCACAGGTGAAAAAAATGAGTGAGCATGAAAGCTCTTGATCGCCTTAACTTCTATTTTTGACTTTATTTTGCACTATTAATTAATTCTTTATAGTGAAGTGATCTTTCTTCTGGATTTTCATTGAAAATGACATCTCTAGACACATTCACAATAGTCCTCCCTTTGAATAGCTTAACTATATCCAGTCCCCCACCTTGTGCACCGACGCCAGGAGCTAGAATATATTGATCTTTTAATATTTGAGCGAGTTCTTTGATATCTTCCAGTTTGCAGGTAGCACCAATTACCGCTCCAAATCCGTCATGTTTGACAATCTGCTCTGCGATGAATTTGTATCCTGTCTCATTTTGGATCGTGGACTTCATGAAATAGTCAGCTTCTGGATTGGACATTAATGTGAGAGTTATCACACCTAGCCCCATCTCTTTAGCATTTTTGATTGTTTCTTCTATATTTCCTGGAAAGGGACTGTATGTAAAAGCATCGAATCCCATGGAACTCAACCAGAATACGGCAGCCTTATTTGTAGACCCTATATCAGAAAGTTTATGATCTGCAATACTTAAGCAATTTTTTTTATGTATGTAGTCATTCAGTTCTTTTGTTTTTTTGAGACCCAGAGGCAGTGTAACATATTGAGTATTCGGTTTAAAACAAAAGCAATTATCTGACGTTTTGTCAATTATATCCACACAAAATTCGTATATAGAATTACAGTTCGGTTTAACTTTTTGCGGATTGGGATCTAGACCTACACATAATTGACTTTTCTTTTTTTCCATCGCTTTTCTAAATTTTTCTTTCATACCATGTACTTGAATTTGATATGTTATAAAAGTTTTGAACTTAGGTTTCTTACATTATCAAGGAATAGCTTGACTTTTTACATTCACTCAAATTCCTTGCTTTTACCCAAACCCATACCTTTTCTCACCTCCAATACAAAACCTTAAAAAACATTTGTAAACATAGAATATACCATAGGTGAAAAAATGAGCATCGTGAAAGAGCATAAAAAATACATTATCTCAAAAAAGGAGATAGATCTTCTTTTAGAAAAATCAAAAGATTCACCGTTATTGAGGCACATAAAAAAGATGGCCAAAGACGAAGATCTCGAGAAAGTAAGGAAGATCCTCTCAAAGATAGATACCAGTATGTCAGATGATATCGTGAAAGAAAGGAATGAACAAGCATGAAAGCTCTTGATCATCTGAATTTCTATTTTTTTGATACTTCTGCGCTTATTAAACGATATCATAAAGAAAAAGGCTCAGAAACAGTTGACAGTATACTGGATGGAAAGAATAATGTCATTGTTATCTCTAACCTAACAATTATAGAAACAACATCTGCATTCGTAAGGAAGAGAAATGAGAGAAAAATATCCTCCGATGAATTGAACATTGTTCTGTCCAAGTTCTATGCGGATGTTTTGGAAAAATACATTGTCATCGATTTAGATAATGAACACTTTAAGAAAAGCTTGGATTTCATTTTAAAAGATAATTTAAGAACTCTTGATTCGTTACAGCTTGCAGTCGCTACAGATCTTAAAAATTTAAAGGTAGCATTTGTTTGTTCAGATACAACTTTATGTAATGTTGCTCAAAAGTTCTTTACTGTTTTGAATCCCGAAGAGACATAACAACCCCCCCAAAACCCCAAAAAACTTCCCTATCATTTCTGTGTTCCGCAAGACAAAAACTCAAAAAGATTCGCCTTTATTAAATTATATAAAAAAAGATGGCTAAGAATGAAGAAGTTCACCTGAGGGATTTAAATACCTCTTCTTCTCCCACCATTTTTTTCTCTTTTAATCCCTCTTCAATTATTTTTCTTTCATCTTCGGAAGGTTCTTCCTCTGGAATTAAAACTATCTTTAATTCATCTATTTCCCTTTCTATCTTCAAGATTTTTCCATAGATTTCTTTCAATAACCCTTCTTCCATTTCGCTCATCTAACTCTATATGCGCTATCAGGTTATTTAAACTTTTTTCTAAAGTGGCTTTATTACTCCTTCTGTAAGATCATATGAAACTAACCCTTCAACCTCTGATCACCCCTCCTTACCCAAATCGGAAATTTTATATAGTTACAATATAGGAGAACTGATAGTGATACAAAAAATCTTACTTAATGTCAAAGATCTGCGAACACATCTCTCCCTTGAGGAGGGGACTGCCAAGGTAATTGATGGGGTAGATTTCGTTGTGCGGGAGGGAGAAACACTGGGGCTCACCGGAGAATCTGGCTCAGGAAAGTCTATTCTTGCACTTTCCCTTTTGAAGTTAGTTGAACCCTCTGGGAAGATCGTGGGAGGTGAAGTCTGGTTTAACGATCGCGATCTCCTCACGTTAAGCACCGAGGAGCTCAACAAGGTGAGAGGAGAAGAAATTGCCCTGATCCCACAGAATCCCACCAGGGCATTGGATCCACTCATAATCGTCGGGTCACAATCAGGGGAAGTGCTGGAAGAGCATCGAGCCATGAAACGAGAGCAGATTAAAGAAAAGGTCCTTGAGTATTTGGGCACCGTTGGCCTCCCCGATCCCAAGAAGAGCTACGCCAGCTACGCTAGTGAATTCTCTCACGGCATGAATCAACGAGTTATGATCTCAGCTGCGCTTTTATGTGCTCCCTCCCTGTTGATCGCTGATGAACCAACATCATCATTGGATGTGACCGTTCAACGACAGGTTCTCGAGCTACTCAAAGATATCAACACGAGCTTTGACTTGTCGATGATCTATATCACCCACGATCTTGGCGTCATCGCAGAAATGGCTGATCGTGTGGCGGTGATGTATGCCGGAAAGATCGTGGAGTGTGCCGATGTCGTCACCATCTTTGAGAATCCACTTCATCCGTATACACGGGGCCTTCTTGGCTCTCTTCTCCGCGCTGATAAGCGTATCAATCGTCACGAACTTACGTACATTGAAGGCGAGCTTCCAGGTGTATTCTATCGACCATCTCACTGTGCGTTCGCTCCCCGCTGCCCGTATGCCGCTCCAAGCTGTTACCAACAAATGCCCTCCATGATCAGGGTGAAAGAGGATCATTCTGTCAGGTGCCTTCGTTTGGATTACGTAGAGTAGTCTTACTCATCCATCTCTAAGACCTTCTCTATCGCCTTTCCTACATGATCATATGAATTTAAATCTTTCTTCCAGATTTGAATCTTATGATAACTTTTTTAAATCCGTCACAAAAAGTGATATCATGAAAGGCAAAGTTAAATGGATAAAAGATATGAAATTTTCAGGAGAATGTGATAACAAATCGATAGATATGGGAGAGGAAAATTTAACACCCATGCAGATGATGCTCCTCTCCGTAGCGGGATGTACCTCATATGACATTGTCCACGTATTGAAAAAATCACGAGAGCCGATAGAGGGATTGGATGTGGAGATTACTGGAGAAAGAAGAGAAGAGTATCCTAAATGTTTCACGAAGATAATTCTGAATTACAAGTTCAAGGGCAATCTTAATAATGAAAAAGTCTTGAGAGCCATAAAATTGAGTCAGGATAAATACTGCTCTGCATTGGCGCAGATGAAAATTGGGGGAGTTAAAATAGAGTGGAATTATGAAGTTTTGGAGTCGAGTACATGACATTAACGAATAGAGAGTTAACGCGATACGATAGGCAGATTCGTATGCAAGAATTTGGAAAAAAGGGACAGGAGAATTTGAAAAAAGCACACGTAGTCGTTGCGGGTGCCGGAGGTCTCGGGTCGTCTGCAGGTATATACTTAGCCACTTCAGGTATCGGACACATATCCATTATAGATCACGAGGCCGTGGAGCTTTCCAATCTAAACAGACAGATACTGCACTGGGAGAGAGACATTGGTAAAAGTAAAGTTGAATCCGCAGTTGAGAAACTGAGACAAATCAACTCAGATATCGAAGTAACAGACATAGAAAAGGAGATTAAAGAGGAAAATGTGTTGGAATTATTGAAAGGTGCCGATGCGATCGTTGATTGCATGGATAATTTTCACACGAGATTCATACTGAACGACGCTGCATTGAAACTGAATATTCCTTTTTTTCACGGTGCTTGCTACGGATTTGAAGGAAGAGCAACCACGATAATACCTAAAAAGACTCCGTGTCTCAGATGCATCATCCCCAAATCTCCTCCCGAGAAAAAGGTGCCGATAATGAGTACAACACCAGGAACGATCGGGACAATCCAGGCAACCGAGGTGATCAAGTTTTTTGCCGGCATAAAACCATTGTTGACAAGTAAATTACTGATTTATGACTCCTGGTATCTTACATACGATCTTATCAAAATAGAGCGAAACCGAAAATGTCCAAGCTGCGGAGGTTAATACTGTGGTAACTGTTCGTTTGTTTGGAGTTTTCCGTGAAGCGGTAGGTCAGAAGGAAGTTAATATTTTCTCAAAAAATGTGCGAGAACTTGTAGAGAAGCTCAATTCTAAGCATGAAAAAATAGTCCCATTTTTGATAAAAAATACCGACCCGTTGGAACTTGAGGATAATATAATCTTAGTAAACGGCAGGAGTATCTGGTTTCTAGACGGACTGGAAACAGCGTTGACCGATAAGGATATCGTCTCAATTTTTTCGCCTATCGGAGGGGGATAAAATTAAAATTAAAGTAAGATTATCGGCGTACTATAGAGAGATAGTGGGCAAGAAGGAACTCAATATAGAATTAAAAGAAACAATGACAGTTAACGAGCTGATGAAGATGCTGATAGCAGAATACCCAAAATTGAGTGAATTTACCGATTATACCATGATATTATTAAACCATGTCTATTCAGACGGAACAGAGTTAATAAAAGATGGGGATGAGGTCGCTCTATTTCCTCCTCTGGATGGAGGTTGAGGCAAAACAACCGAAAACTTTTTAAATTATTAAAAACTTAACAATTGTTAAGTATTAAATTTATGGTGATACAAAATGAAAGTTCCGTGTGAATTGATCGTCTGGTATGTTCTACCCGCAATAAGGAGAGAGTTTGCCAGAGTTTTGGTGAAAGAATTTAATTTGACTCAAAGAGAGGCAGCAAGAAAATTGGGCGTAACTGAGTCTGCTGTTTCTCAGTATTTGAAGTTCAAGAGAGGAAAAGAGATGAAATTTAACCAGGAAATTATTGATGAGATAGTGAAATCAGCAAAAGAAATTTTGAAATCCGAAAAAGATTCTTTGACAATTGAGAAAACATGTTCTGTGTGTGCCATGATAAAAGATCACGGAGTTTTGGATGAATTAAATAAGAAGAAATCAAGGTGAGAGAATAAACGATTACATTCGGAAAATAAAGGAATTAAAAAAAGAAAAGAATGCCATATGTCTCGTACATAACTATCAAAGACCAGAAATTTATGAGATAGCAGATCATATTGGTGATTCTTTAGAGCTGTGTCGAGAAGCTGCCAAGACAGAAGCGGAGAGAATTGTATTTTGCGGTGTCGATTTCATGGCAGAATCTGCTAAAATACTGAACCCTGATAAGATTGTCTTACATCCGAATAAATTATCTATCTGTCCGATGGCTCAGATGGTAACAGTTCAAGAACTAAAAGAAAAAAAGAAGCAATTTCCGGATGCTGTAGTAGTGAGTTACGTAAATACAACAGCTATTGTCAAAGCAGAGTCAGATATTTGCTGTACTTCGGCAAATGCGGTGAAAGTCATAAACTCCTTAAAAGAAAAAAGAATCATATTTATTCCGGATAAAAATCTTGCTCTGTACGTTCAAACAAAAACAGACAAAGAGATTATACCGTGGGAGGGGTATTGTTACGTTCATGCAAAGATCTCAGCAGAAACTGCAAAAAAAGCGAAAAAAATTCACCCTGAGGCAGAGTTGATCGTACATCCAGAATGTAAACTGGATGTTATTAAGCTGGCGGATGCCGTGTGCTCAACTAGTCAGATGATTGGGCATGCCAAGAGAAGTGATGCGGAAGAGTTTATTGTTGCGACGGAGGAAGGAATGATCAACAGACTTAAAAGGGAGATACCAAATAAAAAATTTTATACGATAGGCGGTGTCTGTCTTCAAATGAAAAAAATAACCTTAGAAAATGTTTACGAGGCTTTAAAAAAAGAACAGTTTGAGATAGTATTACAGGAAGAGATAAGGACAAAAGCAAAGAAAGCACTGGATAAAATGTTGGATCTTAAAAAGGTGATTAATAACGAAACAAAATAATAAAATAGATCCAATCTGCGGAATGAAGGGAACGATAAAAGCACACGGTCACTACTTTTGCAGTGAAGCATGCATAAGGAAATATGAAGAGCAGCATAATATTGAAAAATGCTATGTTTGCAGTCCTAAGGCAAAAAAATGGTACCATGAAAGATTGTACATTGTCGGGGCAGTTGTTATAATTCTTGTTTCAGTGAGTTATTTTGTATCGTTTTTGCAGCCATTTTATGAAGCCTTTTTAGATTATCTGCTATTGATATGGTGGGCAATACTACTCGGATTTCTCATCGGAGGTATTATAGATTATTTTATTCACAGGGAGTATATCCAAAAATATCTTTCGAGACATCGTAAAAGAACTATTATATATTCAATTATTTTTGGGTTCATGATGAGTGCATGTTCTCATGGAATTCTTGCAATATCACTAGAACTGTATAAAAAAGGAGCTAGTACATCTTCAGTGATTGCATTCCTCCTCGCGTCTCCCTGGGCAAATCTTCCAATCACCATTCTTCTATTCGGCTTTTTCGGTGTTAAGGCTGCATTTATCGTTTTATCCGCTCTCGTCATCGCAATGATTACCGGTCTGATTTATCAGGGGCTAGAACGACGGGGCATGATAGAATGTAGCCACTGCACAATGGGTGAGGATAAAGCAGTATTAACCGATTTCTCAATAATTGCAGACGTAAAGAAAAGATTCAGGAATTATAAATTTACCGCAAAAAATAATATTGAAGTAATAAAAGGTGTTTTTAAAGGATCGTGGTCTTTAACTAAAATGGTCATGTGGTGGCTTTTAATCGGGATGCTCATGGCAGCTTTTGCACGTGCGTACATACCAGAGCATCTTTTCATGACGTACATGGGACCAACATTTTTAGGATTACTTGTTACGTTGTTTTTTGCCACTATCATTGAAGTATGCTCTGAGGGTAGTTCACCACTTGCGTTTGAGATTTTTAGGCAGACGGGTGCTTTTGGTAATTCTTTCATATTCTTGATGGCTGGCGTTGCAACGGATTACACAGAGATAGGTTTAATCTGGTCCAATATTGGCAAGAAAGCCGCTCTCTGGCTTCCAGTCATAACAGTCCCACAAATTCTGATCTTGGGATATTTGTTTAATATTCTTCTTTAAGAGGACTTTCAGCGTATCAAAAGCTATTTAAGTCACTCATTATCTATTTCTTAACATGAGACATTCATTAAAAACAGGATTCTGTTTTGGTTTAACTTCAGGGATAATTACAACATTGGGATTGATGGTAGGATTAAATTCAAGTACCCATTCAAAATCTATTGTTGTTGGAGGTATTCTCGTAATAGCAATAGCGGATGCACTTTCGGATGCTATGGGCATTCATATGTCTGAAGAATCAGAAAATAAACACACTCCAAAAGAAATCTGGGAATCGACTCTTGCTACTTTCCTCTCCAAATTTGTTTTTGCATTGACATTCATCGTTCCGATCTTATTGTTTCAACTTTCAACGGCAATTATTGTAAGCATAATCTGGGGATTGTCTTTATTAGGTATTTTTAGTTTTTATATTGCCAGGGAGCAAAAAACAAATCCGTTGAAAGTAGTTGCAGAACATTTAATTCTTGCATCGATAGTTATAATTATAACACATTATGTCGGTGATTGGGTATCCTCAGTTTTTGGCTGAGATTATTTCGCTCTCCGAGATGAAGCTTTTATAGATGGCATAAAAGTTTTAAAATAATAAAGCAGAGCATATGCAATTAATTTGGATATAACGAAGTTAGGCGCAATGTTTTCTTAGGAAATAGAAGAAGGGTAAAAATGATCAGTTACTACAATAGGAAACGGATCTTGGCAATGTTTATATTGATAATTCTATTTAGTTGTTGTCTCTTTCCCTCAGAACCAGAGACGCAGGACAAAGTTAGAATGATCTATCGTCTTATGGGTAGGGGCAAAACAATGACCAACTCAGGTGAAGTATGGGAAGGAGATCTGGGAGTTATGTTTATTCACGATGAGAGAATTTATCTTTTAGCTGGAGACACGATTGGCTCTGAAGTATTTGCTCCTAACGCTATTGCTTATACAGAAGATCATAATGCCGCAGATGGGCTTGATTTTACCTGGATGACCAAACCTGACGGCAGTCCAAAGGAGTTTTTTCCGATAATTCAACCCGATTCGACGGTTCCAGCAGGCGCCATAAGTATTAATGGAGTCATTTATGTGTTTATGATGGATGTCACTCACTGGGGAGATAAAACAGATCCTGTAACTCATGCCCGCTCAATTCTCATAAAATCGGAAGGCGATGGCAGAACTTTTTCTTCTGTCTGGGAAGGCAGAGTAGATGGTAAATTTGTGAATATTTCACCCATAGTATCTACCCATCCCTTTGATCCGGCGAAAAAAGCTATCTTTCTCGTGGCTTCTGGTCAATATAGAAATTCACCCATTTATCTTGCATTCACCGAGATCGATAAGATCGAGGAAAGGGAAAGTTACCTCTATTTCAGCGGATTTGAAGACGATGTGCCTCAATGGAGTAACAATATAGGCAATGCCGTTCCCACAGTCCGCGGAGTAAAAGTAGGTGAGCTCTCAGTGCAGTGGAATAGTTATCTGAACCTGTGGCTTCTCGCCTACTTTGATTACCAATATGGTAACGATATGTATTTTAGAATAGCGCCTCATCCCTGGGGTCCATGGTCCAAGCCCGAACTCGTTTTCAGCGGGTCCGAGCAATATGATTGGTACGAAACAGAACAGACAAGAAAAGGACCTGTTGATTGGGGGAGCCCATATGGCGGGTATTTACTGCCGAACTCAGAGGATAGCATTATTTATTTTACCTTATCATTATGGATTCCCTATTCAATCTTTCTCATGGAAGCGGATCTGCAAGAAATCTTCGGGGAAGAAAACCATTGATACAAAAAAATAATAAAGACAAGAAAGATATGGATTATATGAATAATTTTTCGAAGTACTTTATAATTGGTGTTTTCTTCTGGGTGTTGGTGGATTACACAACTGCATTCAACCCAGATTTTCAACGCTGGGTAGCACACATGCCCGAGATATGGTCATTTTATATTGGATATCCTCTGTTGTTTTCGTTTTTAATCTATAAGAAAAGATGGGACAATAGAAAAATATTTTATTCCATGCTTATTGCTGCTTTCATTATCGAGGTGATACTATCAAATAATGCATTACTTTACACCTTCCCAATAATGTTAATCATGATACCACTCGCGGTATGCATATATGGGTTTATTACTTTCACTCCAAAATGGATCGTTGAAAAGAAAATAATAGAGAATAAGAAAAAATTAATCATACTTGTCATCGTTTGGGTAACCGTTTCAATTTTGAGTTTTATCACTAAAAGCAACTTAGGTTCCTGAACTTCCCGCTTCACTCTCCTAAATGCCCACAGCAAGATGTTAAGTGAAATTGCTCTTACCTCGCTAAAATAAAAAGATAAAAAGGATGTTAGTTAGCATATTAAGGAGGAACAAAAATGATCATTAAAGAAATAAGACAAGAATTAAGAAAAAATGCCGATCATGAATACCGTGATTCTGTACGGAAGTTCACAAAAAAAGAGGATAGAAACGACAGAGTAATACATTACGGCGTGAAAACACCCATCGTTAGAAAAGTATCTGCGAAATACTATTCCCAAATTAAAACGAAACCTAAAGAAGAAATATTCAGTTTATGCGAAGATCTGTTAAAATTCAGAAACAGTGAAGAAAGAACCATCGCCTTCGACTGGGCTTTTCGTCTCAGAGAGCATTACATAGCATCTGATTTCTATATTTTTGAATCCTGGCTTGAGAACTATGTTACAGGCTGGGGATCGTGCGATGATCTCTGTACACATGCTTTCGGATGCTTTATTTATCGTTTCCCGGAATTCGTTTCTAGTGTAAAAAAATGGGCAAAATCGGGAAACAGATGGATGAGACGAGCTTCCGCCGTGGTATTGATCTATTCTCTCCGGAGGAAGCAGGCACTTGATTCTGCTTTCGGAATGGCTGATATACTTTTACTGGATAAAGAGGACCTCGTGCAGAAAGGTTACGGCTGGATGCTTAAAGAAGCGAGCAATTTATATCCTCAAGAAGTATTCCAATATGTCATGAATCACAAAGCAGAAATGCCGAGAACAGCACTCCGTTATGCAATTGAGAAAATGCCGCCTGAGTGGAAGAAAAAGACAATGACAAAGGAGTAAAAGTTATGATGAAACTTACAAAAAGATTATGTGCAGCGATGCTGATACTCAGTATTTTTTTAGTTAATGGGTGCGTTCAGTCTGAAAATGCAACTCCTGCATCCGAAACGTCTAGAGATGATGAAGAAGATAACAGTACAGATCAAGCCACCAGTGAAACGATAGCTGAGCAGTTTGAGGGAAGCCAGTTCGGAATTGCGATTTCCCATTTTGGAAGTGATTATCTTACAAGAATGCCCGAGGATTTACTGGGCGCTGGATCTCACTGGGCAGGAAGCCACATAATGAGATGGTATGAAATTGAGCCTGTGAAAGGAGAATTCAACTGAGAGAAGCTCGATTATTATCTGGAGGAAGTAGGCGATGAGATAAATCTGCTTCTGGAACTGAGGCTTTACAATGATTGGGCTTCTTTCGGAGGCTGCAGCCACGATCTTGCAGGTTCACCAATCAAAGACGAGCATTGGGGAGATTTCGATAATTTCCTCAAATTGCTCGTGAGAAGAGCCGGAAAGACGGTAAAATACTGGTCAATAGAGAATGAAATGGAGATAGAGAATTTCTGGTGCTGCACCTTATGTAAAACCGAGGAAGAATCGGCGGAAGAATATTTGAAAATATTGAAGAGAGCTCACGATGTTATTAAGGAGTAAGGAGGCGGACGACGATGCCGTTATCGTGCTGGGAGGTTTCACAGGAAACTGGAAAGAGGGTACCAATGTGAACCCTGTCTTTGTAGAATATGTCCTGAAAAACGGAAAGGATTATTTTAATATTCTCGACGTGCACCTTTACGGAGATCCTGAAACTTATAAAGAGAGAGTGGGATGGTTCGTAGACTTAATGAACAAATATGGATATTCAAAGCCTATCTGGAGCACCGAGATGGGGGGACCAGATATCAGGTTATGTTTTGATACGGACGCGGGCATATCAAGAGATAAATCACTGGAAGAATTCATCACGGAAAATGAGTGTGCAAGGGTTTTTCATCTGTCTGAATACAAAAAAGAATATTATAGAATGCACGCGGAAGAAGTTGTGAAACGGTATATGTATGCGTTTGACGCAGGGGTTTCCAAACCGTTCTGGTGGATACTGTATGCTGTAAAGGAATACCAGCATCTGACATATGAGTGGATGGTACATGTTGTATTTTCAAAAATGGGCCTTGTTGCAACTGAGAGCGAAAGAGGTAGAGGAGTAACAGCGTACATGAAAACGCCGGGATATTACACGTATAAAATAATGGTAGAGGAGCTTGACATGTTTGATTCCATTGAAAAACTTCCCTTTGGTAATGCAGAGGTGTTTCTTTTTAATGTCTCAGGAACGCACGTGATAGTTGCGTGGTCTGAGAATGGTGCAACAATAGATCTGAGCAACTATCTTGACGGCTCTGTGAGGGTACGTCATATTGTTACAGCGTTGGATGTTGAGGAAAAGCCGATATACAAAGAAGACGAAATCATGTTACCTTCATCCGTTTTTGTCAGGAGTGAGCCTGTATTTCTCAGTGAGAAGGAATAGGAAATTGTGGGAGACAGAAAAGGGCTTCGATATCTTGTGAGAGGTAAAATAGATTGTATACTCCTTGATCATACCTTGGAGTCATTTATCAGGAATAGAAATAGCTTTACTACTTCTTCAGAAGGCTAAAGCATTCTGTCGTTTGGTTCGCAGTGCAACCGTCTCTTTTAAAGAATCAGGGACTTCACATCTTAATGTGAATGTCGCCAACACTTCGATGTAGGCTTTGCCTACATCCGTCTGTTTGCGTGCACCGGGTTCGCAGTGCGATCGAAACATTTTTATATGAATGGAACGCTGAATACATAGTTACGCCACATGACTGGGGAATGGCTGCGAATATGGCGCATGAAAATGGGCGTTCAAAGCGAGTAATATGGATACGAACGAACCAGATACTATTGTGTTACGGCAAAGAAATTTTTTTCAGATAAATAACCGAATTTTTTTTAAAAGGGAGTTAGTTTTTATATATATGAAAACTAAGTATTTAGGAAAGTCAATGTTATCATAAAAAATATAGGTGATGAATATGAATGGAGAAAAAAA
>JAGLWR010000130.1 GCA_023133315.1 Methanomicrobia archaeon
TATCTTTTTCTTTAAATGTATATCCGAGAGAAGGAATGCCGTGGTGAGTCTCAAAAGATTGGATATAAAAATCATCAAAATCAACAATATCTTTATCCTTCAACTCTCTCACATTCACATCAAAAGTTATTCCAAAATACCCTGATTTAAAGAGATTTTTTAAAAAATAAATCGTCCTCTCCGGACCGTATACACTCAAAGGATCTTTCCTTTCGTTTAGCGACATCGTCATGAGCAGTCCCGGAACACCGAGCATGTGATCACCATGGAAATGAGTTAAGAATATTGAAGATATCCTCGAAGGCTTTATCGTGGAAAGCATCTGCCTCTGGGCATTTTCTCCACAGTCAAACAAAACTACGTTGCCTTTGTACTGTACTGCTATTGAAGAAAGTCCCCTCTCTTTCGTGGGTTTGCATGCTGCGGTGCCCAAAAAAATAACCTTCATGAAAGTAATTTCTCTTCTTTACTAAAAAGTATTGTGGTTATAGACAATCTTTTTGAGAAAGATTTTTATTCTAGTAAGAAAAAGTATGGATATGGCAATAAATCTTTCCGATATAATAAAATCTACAAGGATATTTAAGAATAAAAAAGAAGGAAACATAGCGGAAAAATGGCTCGGGAAGTTTAAAGGAGCAATTCTTGAAAACAAAAAAAGTAAAGAGTATTTAAAGGAACTTAGGGGAAATTTATATGGGAAAATATAGATTTCTCTTTGACACGGACATACTTATAAATTGGCTTACGAAAGAAGAGAACTTGTGGGAGGCACCTTTGAAATTAATCAAACTTCACGAAAATGGCAAAATAGAGATATTTATAGGTTTATTAAGTCTTTTTGAGCTAAGATTTGTTTTAAGAAGGAAAAAGAAATTTGAAAACAAAACTATAGAAGAAGCAATGTTGGATATCTCTTCTAAATTCAGTGTTTCCGTTCCTGATAGTTTAATTTTGTTAAAAGCAAATGAATTACAATCTAAACACCCGTTGGATCCCTTCGATTCTATATTATTGGCTCTGGCAAAGGCAATTAACATTAACGCCTTAATTACAAGAGATAGAGAATTTAGGAAAATATCGGAAACGTATATAAAAACGATGGTACCCGAAGAAGCGTTAAAGGTAATCACATAGAAAGTTCTTTAGAGGGATATGAATAGAAGTATGTAAAAAATAAGTGTTGAGAAGTATAAATTATTCTTATTGAAAGAAACGGTAAAAATTCTTGTAAGTTTAATATTCTGGCAGAATTATACGACGACCCAGATAAAACTTGCTAAAAAATACTGAACACACCAACTGCGATCATTGTGACTATTATACCAGCGATCAATGCTCCGAAGGCTATGGAAACAAAGGCTTTCTTCCTTTCCAGTCCAAAAATGTATGCGATCGCTGTTCCCGAATACACTCCTGTTCCTGGAAATGGTATCCCGACAAATAAAGCCAGCCCAATAATCTCGTATTTTTCATATTTCTTGTAGTTTCTTCTTGCTCGATTTATTGCGTACTGGTATACTCTATCTATGAAATCGATCTTTGTAATTATTGGTATCACGAAGTCCAGAAACAAAAAGATCAATGGTATGAGGAGTATGTCTATTATGACGCATCCTAGAAAGATATGGGGTACACTGTAATTGTATGCAATTCCCAAAGGTATGGCACCTCTCAGTTCTACCCACGGCAGAACACACAAAAAAATTACCTGTAAAAGTTTCCAATCTACCACAGCATCACCAGCGTTATTACTCCAAAGACAATACAGAATATCTCAAACCTTATTTTTTTAGCTACTCGTAATAAAAAATCCATTACTAGATATCCTGAAAGAAAAGCAAAAACTATCCCAACAAGGATATATTTGTAGTGTAAGACGAGAATTTCAGAATTTTTTGCTATATCCAAAAGAATTGCGCCAAAAACTGCGGGAACGCTCAGTAAAAAAGACATTTTAAGAGCTTCTTCCTGTTTGAATCCTCTGAAGAGAAGTGAAGAAATAGTTATCCCTGATCGTGAGATCCCTGGAAGAACGGAAAATCCCTGAAAAAATCCTACAATGGAACTGTCTTTGAGAGTTCCCTCATCAGATCTCTTAGTACCGAATTTATTTTTCGAGATTCTCAGGATGATCCCTGTTAGTATCAGAGAAACTCCAATTATTATACTAATGAACTCTCCGGAATAGCTCATGAAAATGTATAAAGGTATCCCAACAATCCCCGTGAAAACAGTAGCTGTGATTATAAATTTATTCAAATAAAGTCTTATATCTCTGAATTTGAATAATACGGCTAATAACGTTCCAAAGTGCAAAAAAATTCCAAATGAAAAGGCTTCCTGATAACTCATTTGAGATAGGGACCCTACGAGCGTAATCTGCGCTGAACTGCTCACCGGCAGCCATTCTGTGATCCCCTGGATAATGCCAAGAATCAATGCCTGTAAAAAATCCATAGTTTTTAAAATATGAAAAGGTTTATATTGTTTTTGGTATTAAGAAATCTCAGGTGATCGTGTGAGACTTAAAATTCATGACTGGCATCGAAAAAATGGAAAAAAAATGGCAGATTTTGCGGGATATGAGATGCCCCTCTGGTACTCGAGTATCAAAGATGAACATCTCGCCGTAAGAAACAACGCAGGCATATTCGATGTTTCTCACATGGGTGAAATAATAGTTGAAGGTAAAGATGCACTTGAGTTTCTTCAGTATCTCACGACAAACGATATCTCAAAACCTCCGCCGATCTCTGCAACGCATGCATTAATACTCAATGAAAGAGGAGCAATAAAAGATGAATGTCTCGTTTACAATCTAGGAGATAAATATATGGTTGTATATGATGCCGTGGCAGTAGAAAAGATATACGCATGGTTTTCATTATTTTCCAGATTTTATGACGTGAATATTACAAACAAGAGCTATGACATACAGCTATATGCTATTCAAGGGCCCAAAGCGCATCTGCTGTGTAAAGAGTTATTTGGGATAGATATAAACGAAATGTGGTGGTACCAGGCAAAAAAAATAAATCACAAGGGCACAGAAATCATTGTTTCTAAATCGGGATATACGGGCGAAAATGGATGCGAACTGTTCTTTGAAGCTGACGTAAAGTATTGCATAGATCTGTGGGGGAAAATATTAGAAAAGGGTAAGAAACATGGAATAAAACCCTGCGGACTTGGAGCAAGAGATACCCTAAGAATAGAGGCAGGATATACCCTATACGGAGAAGACACAAAGGAAAAACAGTTACTGAGTACAGATATAGACAGTGTGACACCATTAGAAGCTGGACTTGAGTTTGCCATATCTTTTGATAAGGATTTTGTCGGGAAAAAAGCTCTGGAAAATCAAAACGTTCAAAAGAAGATAATGCATCTCAAACTCAGAGAAAGGGGGATACCGAGAGAAGGATGCAAGATATTTGTTGACGGAAAAGTAGTTGGCGAGGTAACCAGTGGAACTCAATCATTGGCAGGAGATGGAATAGGTTTATGTTTTGTAGATGCCCCTTTAACTGTTGGAGATAAAGTTTATGTAGAGATAAGGGGAAAAAAGAAAAAAGGAGAGATCGTGAAACCTCCCTTTTATGATCCCAAAAAATATGGAGCCTTTAGAGAGGTGATTTAATGAAAGTTAAAGAAGGTCTTTATTATACAAAAGACCATGAATGGTTGAAAGTAAAGGATAACACAGGCATAATTGGGATTACTGACTATGCACAGGAAGAACTTGGAGACATCACGTGGATCGAGCTCCCAGAAAAAGGAAAATCTGTAAACCGGGGGGAAGAAACCTGCGTGATTGAATGTGTCAAAACCACAGCCGATGTGAAAGCTCCTGTCAGTGGAGAAATCACCGAGGTCAATGATGGACTTGGAGATTCTCCAGAAAAAATAAATGAAGATCCCTACGGAGCATGGATAGTGAAGATCAAAATCAAAAAGAAGGACGAGATAAAGAACCTGATGAATGCAG
>JAGLWR010000131.1 GCA_023133315.1 Methanomicrobia archaeon
TTTCAAGGCAGAAGCAACAGCAGGCAGTTTTAAAATAGATGTCAATAAAAATGGAGTTCTAGATTTTTATGAAAGCTTTAGTATAGGCGAGTCTTTCGCAACGATCACGGGCGATTGTATAAACACAAGATCTTACACTGTCACAAATGTTTCGAGCGGAACGGTAACGTTAAAACCGGATGTCAGGGAATTGATGAATCATGACGATTTTGATTACACAAAAATGAATACAACAATTCCTGTTTCCGGAGAAGAGATCTACATGTACGCCGTCATAAAAAATGTTGGCAACTACAAAGCTTCTGACGTCGTCGTCAGTGTGGATCATTTTGGTTATACACTTTTGTGTTACTGTGACATATCCAGTGATAATATATATGTAGGTGATATGGAAACACAAGAAGCAGGAGGAATAAAAAAAGTTATTCTGCTCAGATTAAAAGCTCCCGTGGTGTCTTACGAAGAGTATCACCCCATTACGATAGGTGTAAACTATAAAATGGTATATGTGAGTGAAGAAGGCGAGGATGTCGAAGAGAACTTCCAGGAAGAGTTTAAACAGGATATAAATGTCTATCCAAAAACTGTGCAGTTGAGAATAAAACGTTTCGTCTCTTATAAAAAGCTCATTCTCGGAGAGGAAAGTGATGTGATCGTCACGGTCGAAAATATAGGAGATTTAAAAGCTTTAGATCTGGAGATAACAGATTATCTCCCCTCGGGATTGGAATTGACAGAGGGAGAAGCTTCCAAAATGTTAAGTGAACTTTCACCCGGGGGAAGTACCCAGTTTTCATACAGAATGAAAGCGAAAGAGATAGGAGATTATGAACTGATAACTAAGGCAAGATACAAAGACGAAAGAGGCGAATCTTATGAGATGCAGTCTTTCCCTGTTTCCGTAATAGTTTACAAAGAATTTCCGCGATTGGATCTAAGGAAAAATATCGATAAAACTAATATTGTAATCAACGAACATATAATCGTCGTTCTCGTAGTGACAAATACAGGGAACAAGCCTGCAAAAGATATAGTGATGGTGGATTCTATCCCCGAAGGATTCTCTCTTGCGAGCAGTAAAGAAGAGGAAATAACTGGAAATGTGAATGTATTCAAGATCGATAGAATGGATCCAAACGAAAAGAAGGTTTTCAGCTACATAATAAAGGCAGATACACCTGGAAAATATACGTTAAAAGGATGCAAAGTAAGATACAGTGATTATGAAAATAATTACTTTGAGTATGAGGCTCCTGATGTTAATATAGATGTCAGCGGGATACCAAAGCTCAATCTGGAATTTTCTCTTTCAAGAGAGAGTGTTCAGGATGGGGAATTACTAACGGTAATAGGAAGAGTCTCAAATATCGGCAATGGACTCGCAAAAAATATAACGCTTGAACATGTTTATAATAAAGGAGAACTCGTGGACGGAGATCTGAAAAAAGAGATAGAAAATCTTAAGGATGGAGAGTATCAGATATACAAATTCACTGTTAGAGTACCTATATCGAGTACAGCTTATGATTTCAGTGTTGATGTCACCTATTCATATTATGACATACTCGAAAATGAGTATCCGGGAGCACAGAGATTTGTTCAGAAGATAGACGCAGATAAACCGAAAATAGAGATGGCAAGAACCGTAGAAAAGATGATAATCAAACAAAATAAGTATTACGTAGATTCCGGATACTCTTTTATAATCAGCATTCAGGTAAGAAACACAGGGACAGCCGACGCTGTGGACCTCGTTCTTGAAGAAAAGCTTCCAGAAGGATTTGAGTTACTCAATGGAACGAATGAATGGGAAGGTGACCTCAAAATCGGTGAATCGAAAACTATCACGTACACAGCTACTGGCAATGTTGGCGGAGTTTATTCATTAACTCCTAAAGCTATTTATCGGGATAAATGGGGAGTTTCTTACTCTGCGGAAGGTAAAACAATGAGTTTTACTCTCAGAGGATTAAGAATTACAAAAAGTGTAAGTAAAAACAAAATTAATGAGGGGGACATAGTAGAAGTAACCATAAGTATTAGAAATTATGGTGATTCTGAGATGACTGACATTGTTATCGAGGATTTGATACCTGAAGAGTTTGAGCTTGTGGAAGGAGAACCAATAATGCAAAAAGATCTTCTTGAAGGCAATGAAACAATGAGTCTTAGATATAAAATAAAAGCGATCTCTGTGGGAGAGTACACATTAGAAAAAGCAAAGGTAAGCTGGAAAAATCCATACGGTGAATCGAGACAGATTGAATCTAAAGAATATAGCATAAGCGTTCAAAAACTTGTACCTCCTCCAACAACAACTCCCCCACCTACTACGCCACCTAAAACACCTGTTATTCAGAAATATATCCCTACCATTCTTTTGATTCTGGTAGCTATTCTTTTATTGATAATAGCTATTATAGGGATCAGAACATACTCGAAGAGAAGATTTAAAATAAAAGAAGAGGAAGAATTTTTCGAAGAATTAGAGGTACCTGAAGAAGAGATCTTTCCAGAAGAAAAAGCTCCAAAAGACGTATTTGAAGAGATGGCTTTACCAGAGTTTGAGGAGGAAAAGGGAGAAAAGAAAGAAGAGAAGTATCGAAGTGCTCCAGGTTCTATAAAGAAGATACTCGAGTGGCAGGAAAAAGAGGAAAAGAGAGAAAAGAAAGAGAAAAAGAAAGAAGAGGAAAAATGGTTTGATCTTGATTATGATGTAACAGAAGATATGTCACCAAAAGAAGTATTGAAAGGGAAGAAAAAGAAAAAGGAAGAGTAAATGAAGATTATTACTAAGGTCATTAAAAAAAATTTTATAAAATTGAAAGCGGAATCCATAGATGATCTGTGGCACTTGAAACATATAATAAGGGAAGGTGATCTTCTCGAAGGTAAAACTTTTCGGCGTGAGGAACAGAAAACAGATAAGATCAGGGCTGAAAGATCCGAAAAAAAATCTGTTTATCTGAAGATACGAGCTGAAAAGATAGACTTTCACAAAAATACAAACAGGTTACGGGTAACCGGTGTGATAGAGGAAGGAGAAGATGTAGGTAGTTACCATACGTTTAATGTGGAGGAAGGCAGTACCATCAGGATAACGAAGAAATGGAAATCCTATGATCTGGAGAGAATTGAAGAAGCCGTAAAGAACACGAATGCACCTAAAATCCTTATTCTTACTATGGATATGGGTGAGTCTGAGTTTGGTCTTGTAAGAGGGTATGGGATAGATTTTTTAGCAAATATAAATGAGAACATACCTGGAAAATACTACTCTGTAAAGAGAAAAAAAGAAAGAGAAACTTTCTTTAAAAATACTGCTGAAAAAATTCTTGAGGTCCTTGGTAGATACTCTATAGAAAAAGTAATAATTGCAGGTCCAGGATTTGTCAAAGAGGAGTTTGCACAATATCTGAAAGAGAAGTATCCCCAATTGAATGGAAAATATGTTCTGAAAAGAGCATCATCCGTTGGAAGAACGGGGATATACGAAGTGATCAAAAAAGGGGATCTGGGAGAGGTATATAAGGAATCGAGAGTATCCAGAGAAATAGTGTTGGTAGAGGAGTTATGCCAGAGGATACTCAAAGACGAGGCTGTATACGGCATTGACGATGCTGAAAAAGCGTCGAACTATGGAGCCGTTAACATACTATTGATCGTTGACGAGTTTTTGAGAGACGAGAGATACGAAAAGATTTTAGAGACAGCAAGAAGTAAAAACTGCAAAGTTTACGTGATAAGCAGTGAACATGAAGGCGGTAAAAAGTTACAGAATCTTGGAGGTATTGCAGGGTTTCTCAGGTTCAAGATAGATTAAAGTTTTTGAAGAAACTTTATCAACCCTCGTTCTGTTGTCAGATAAAATCTTTGCCCTTTCGCAATGATACTTGGTAGTGAGCGAATTTTAAATGGTATTTTGGACTTGATATCAGTATA
>JAGLWR010000132.1 GCA_023133315.1 Methanomicrobia archaeon
TGAAGTATTAGAAAGAACTTGAAATTATGCATTTTTTGAGAAATAGAGTTCGTATACATTAGTTTCACAGGTGAGTATAACCGAAACCTTTTTAAAGAGATGACTACATATGGTATATCAGTGTATTATACAACTCTACATGTTGTGGTAAAATGAAGTGCCCTTACTGTTCCTATGGAGAAACAAAAGTCGTAGATAGCAGAGAAAGTGAAAATGGAAGTTTTGTTAGAAGAAGAAGGGAATGCATAAAATGTGGTAAAAGATTCACAACGTACGAGAGAATGGAGAGGAGTTTTGTTGTGATAAAGAAGGACATGAGAAGAGAACCTTACCAGAGAAATAAGCTGACCCTGGGTATAGAGAAAGCATGCGAAAAAAGACCTGTATCACAGGAAACGATCGAGAGAATGTTAGACGAAATAGAAAATGAACTCCACGATCTTGGAAAAAATGAGATAGAGAGTAAAATTATTGGTGATAGAGTAATAGAAAAATTGAAAATATTGGATCATGTAGCGTATATACGATTTGCTTCAGTATACAAACAATTTGAAGATTTAAGCTCATTTGAGGAAGAATTGAAAAAATTGAAAGGTGAATGAAATGGTAAAAATAGAAAAAGTTCAGAAAAGGGATGGAAGAATAGTAGATTTTGATCAAGAGAGAATAATGAACGCTATCTTTAAGGCTGCTCAGGCCGTAGGCGGAAAAGACAGAAACCTCTCCAAGAAGTTATCCAACAAGGTAGTGCGTCTCTTAGAGGAGAAATATCCGGATAAAATACCCCATGTAGAAGAGATACAGGATGCCGTGGAGAAAGTATTGACAGAAAATGGCCATTACCGAACGGCAAAAGCTTATATTTTATACAGAGAACAGCACAAAAAGATTAGAGAAACAAAAAAGCTTATAATGGACATTGAAAAAACTATGAATGGCTATTTAAAACAGTCAGATTGGCGTGTTAACGAAAACAGCAATATTGCTTACTCCTTTTCAGGATTATTGATGCATGCTGGAGGCAGTGTTATAGCAAATTATGCATTACACAATATATATCCTCCTGAAATTGCAATGGCTCATGAAGATGGTGCTTTCCACATACACGATCTTTCTATGGGCATAACAGGATACTGCGCTGGATGGAGTATCCAACAGATGCTTTTGGAAGGATTTAATGGAGTACCTGGAAAGATAGAGAGTGCTCCAGCAAAACATTTAGATACGGCCTTGGGTCAGATGATAAATTTCCTGGGAACATTACAGAACGAATGGGCAGGTGCGATGGCATTTTCTTCTTTCGATACATATCTTGCTCCCTATGTGAGAAAAGACAATCTGAATTACAAGGAAGTAAAACAGAGGATTCAACAGTTTGTATTTAACTTAAATGTGGCCTCACGATGGGGAGGTCAAACACCTTTCACGAATCTTACTTTTGACTGGACAGTTCCAGAGGATCTGGCAATAGAACCTGCTCTTCACGGTGGGAAGTTTCTGGAAGAATCGTATGGGGATTATCAGGAAGAGATGGATCTCATCAACAAAGCGTTTATGGAAGTCATGTATGAGGGGGACAGTAAAGGAAGAGTGTTTACATTTCCTATACCGACCTACAACATAACTCACGATTTTGACTGGAACTCAGAAAATGCTGATCTTCTTTTTGAAATGACCGCAAAATATGGTCTTCCTTATTTCCAGAACTTTATAAACAGTGACCTCAAGCCTGGAGACGTAAGAGCAATGTGCTGCAGACTTCAGATGAATCTCAAGGAGTTGAGGAACAAAACAGGAGGACTGTTCGGTGCTGGTGAATCCACGGGAAGCGTCGGCGTCGTTACCCTGAATCTTCCCAGGATCGGGTATCTCGCAGAGGATGAAGATGAATTTTTCACAAAACTGGGAAGTTTGATGGACTTGGCCAAAAACTCTCTGGAAATAAAAAGAAAAGCTGTATCTGCAAACATAACCCATGGTTTATTACCATATACGAAGAGATACCTGAGGAATCTCGATCATCATTTCTCAACTATAGGGCTCGTCGGAATGAATGAAGCGTTGCTGAACTTTATGGGTGTTACTATAGCATCAAAAGAGGGAAGAAACTTTGCTCTGGAAATATTGAACTATATGAGAGATAAATTAAAAGAATATCAGGAAAAAACAGAATATCTCTATAATTTAGAGGCCACACCTGCTGAGGGTACATCGTATAGATTTGCACGGATAGACAGGAGAAAATTCCCTGATATAATAACATCGGGAGAGAAAGAGCCTTATTACACAAACTCCACACATCTCCCTGTAACTTACACTGACGACATATTCGAAGCGTTAGAGCTGCAGGAAGAACTTCAGAGAAAATACACGGGAGGGACGGTGTTCCATGGATTTGTAGGAGAGAGGATAACATCAGGAGAGAGCTGCAGAAAACTTGTAAAGAGAATAGCATACAATTTTAGAATTCCTTACTTCACGATAACACCGACATTCAGCATCTGTTCCGATCATGGATATATCTCGGGAGAAGTATCGACGTGTCCCGAATGCAGTAAAGAAACAGAAGTCTACTCGCGAGTCGTCGGATACCTCAGGCCTGTAAGAAACTGGAACAACGGAAAGAAAGAAGAGTTCAGAGATAGAAAAGAATACAAAGAGAGTATAGCCTTTGACAAAAGAAACATTATATATGCAACAAAGGCAAAAGTATGAAGATAGTTGCTGTCCAGAAAACTTCATTAATAGATTATCCTGACAACATCTCTTCTATCCTTTTTTTATCCGGATGTAATTTTAGATGTCCTTACTGCCACAACAAAGATCTAGTTCTGGACAGACTTCCAAAGCTAGATGAAAAAGAGGTAATAAAAGATCTAAAATCAAGAAAAAAATACATTGATGGAGTTGTCATTACTGGTGGAGAACCAACTCTATACAGTGACTTAATAGATCTGATCAGAAAAATAAAAGAGATACCATTACTCGTGAAACTCGATACAAACGGAGGCAATCCCGATTTACTCGAAGAGCTTTTGAGTTTGAAACTTCTGGATTATGTTTCCATGGACGTAAAGGCAGATCTGGAAAATTACTCTAAAGCTATAGGCGTAGAAATAGACACGGATATAATAAAGGAATCTATATACACTTTAAAAAATTCTACGATAGATTATGAGTTCAGAACGACTGTGGTGCCCCCATTTTACAATGATAAAATTGCCAGGAACATAGGTGAGCTTATTAAAGGTGCAAAAATCTATTATCTACAGCAATATGTTCCTAAAAACACTCTGGATCCAGAATTTGAAAATATAACACCTTATCCAAAAAAAGTTTTAGAAAGATTTGTTGAGATTTTAAAGCCTTATGTAAAAACAAGGATAAGGTAGTTCCTAATCCCCATACAAACTTTTTCCATTGATCATTGAGACTATTAAAGGTCCGAATTTATTGCACTCTAAAACCCGGAGAGCTTCGGGCATTCCAAGCTCTTTCCAGTATCCTTTTATCAATTTTGTAGTTTTTAAAGGAAGAAGAGCACATCCTCCTGTCATCGATAAATAAACAGTTCCGTTATCCTTCATGCATTCTAAAACGGATTCATCCATTCCTCCTTTTCCAATTATTCCTGCAATATCAAATTTTTTTATGAATTCGCACTCCATGCTGTTCATTCGTGAAGAAGTTGTCGGTCCTGCGGCAATGAGCGTATTATTTTTTATTATAGGCCCGCAGTGAAAAATGAGCTGTCTTTCTAGGTTTATATTATCAGGCAATCCTTCTTTCAATGCTTTTTTATGAGTTTCGTCTCTGAAAGTATAGATTTTACCCGTTATGTACACAGGATCACCGAGATTTAAAGACGTAACATCCTCTTTTGATAGAGGGGTTTTTAAGATCATATTACCACGCTCGCTGTTCTATGGGCCC
>JAGLWR010000133.1 GCA_023133315.1 Methanomicrobia archaeon
TCCAGTAAAGAAAACGATTCTTTATAATCTTCATTCGCTATTTTATTTTTTGCTTCTTCGATATAATCAACTCCCTGTAACGCATAATCATTGGCTATCCCTATCTGATTGTTCCAGGTATTGAGAGCCTCATTTTCCACACATCCAGAGGATGTCAAAATTATAAAAGCTATCAAAAAAGTTCCTACACATTTCTTTATTTTTTTCATTTTAGCACCGGGTAGTATTATTACGCGCATTTATAAAATTTTCCAAACATCTCAGCTACATAATTCTTCTCTTTCTATTCATACTCTTGTAAGTATTACTTACGTCCCGGCGTTTGCAGCACATTCATATCTCCATAACGTTTCACGAGCGTAGTGAATTCTTTTTCATCGTAAAACGTGCATTTTCCTTCGGTAAACGCCTTTGCCACTTCGATACAGTACCGTGCTGTTTCTTCTATATCAATTTCACGGCTTGCTCCTGTCCCACATCCGGGAACTACCGTCTCAGCCGTGATCGCCATTCCTACGACAGGCGCATTCGTTACAGTGCACGGCTGCATAATACTGTTTATGTGGAATAATCCATTTTCGTACGGCGTGATATCCTGCGTCGTTATCGGAAGAACACATGGAGATTTACCCGTTATCCACTCCATAATGTTCATTAAATCCTCACTTACTCTCAATATATACCCCTCTTTGATTGTGGGAGTAATTGCAAACCCCCTGTGATTCATTATCCTGTTTCCTCTTGTCGTATCAACGGAGAGTATCGCATCCATGACGGGATCTACCTCGTGATTATTCATCTCTGCCATACTCACGGGAGATCCCATAAAGGAAACGGGGTCATGGGGTATGATCGGAGCACGGGGGCAGATATGAGTTGTGATGATAACATCGCCTTTCAGTACATCTCCTTTAGCCTTCATGTCTGCCAGTTTCAGAGCACATGCCAGTGCAGTAACTGCTCCGTCCGCATCTGAAACCATACCTATCCGTTCGGGTCTTGCGCCTATACCGCCGAGTCTCCCGATTATACCAATTGTCGGAGCTTTTCTTTCTTTTCCGGATACACGTACCTTGATAAAATCTGTGTATCCCTTTTTTCCGTGCGCTCTTTTTACTTCAACATGGTTCAATCCTCTTTTCCTCAGGAAATCTGCTACCTTTGACCCGTCAATACGCGAGTCATCTAAAAGTTCATACGCGTCTATAACCTGTTTCAACATGGTATTTCCTCCATATACTATACGATGCAGCCAGGGTGCCAATCATGTTCACATATTTCTTAAGATTATCTCTTCGATTCTTTTCTTCAGGATATCATACGATGTTGCTATACCACCAGCCTGGAAGAATGTCGGACTGCCCCCTCCTCCTCCACCAAACTCTCTCAAAACGTCTCTCAGGATTTCATTGAGTTTGATCTTTACGTCATCTGTGCAACTTGCAGCAAGCATTAGGGTTTTGTTCAGATCAGCTACCAGAACTACAATAGACTTGTCTTTCTTTTCTACCATCCTCTTCGAAGAAAGGCCAAGTTCCTTCGGGTTTTTGCTCGAAATCTTTCCAATATAAAGATTATATTCTCCCATCATTATGGATGTTTCCTGAAGTTTTTCCAGTTCCTTTTGGGTGAGATTCTCTCTCAGTTCTTCGATCTGTTTTTCTTTTACTTTCAAATCTTCAAAAAAATTATTGATTTTTTGAGTCACTTCTCTTTTCGATGTTTTTAACAGTACGGCAGTGTCCTGTAGAATTCTTTTTTCATCGATACATTCTTCAAGTGCATGGTCCCCTATTTTGAATTCAATCCTTGTAACTCCCTTCTGCAGCTTCATTTTTCCAATTATTTTTATGAGCCCGATCTCTTGGGTACTTTTAAAATGTGTTCCACTGCATGCAGCAATGTCCCAATCTGCGATCTCTACGACTCTGATCCTCCCGGAAGGCATTTCTTTTGCATAAACCATGTCTTTCAATCTTCTTTTTTCTACTTCATCAGAAAAATAACTCAAAATTTTTCTGTTTTCCAAGACCACTCTGTTCGATAAATACTCCATCTCAAGCAGGACATTGTCATCTATCTTTTGTCCAGTTCCAAAATCGATTCTCGTCGATGTTTTGCCTATTCCAAATCCTGCATACCGTACGTTTTTAAGAAGTTTCCGCGCCGCACCGAAAATAATGTGGGCCCCTGTATGAGATTTCATACAATACAACCTAAAATTCTTGTCAATTTCGCATCTCACAGGCTGTCCTTCATGAAAGGTATTTTCTGGAAGGTAATGAACAATTCCTTCTTCACTCTCCTGTACATCCGCTACTGATATACCGTCTATGTATCCTCTATCGGCTGGCTGTCCCCCTCCTTCAGGATGAAAGTAAGTTTTATCCAATGTTATGCCGTTATCAATAGTGGTTACTATCTGAGCATCAAAATTTGTGGTATATGGATCGTGGAGATACATCTTCATAGAAAATAATATCTGAGTTTTCATACAAATAGTTTTTGGTTATTGACTATAAAAAAGAAAAAGGTTCAGCGCTCATAAGTTTCATCATTCACATGTCAGAATTGGATTCATTCATCATATGCTAAACCCTATTACAAAAAGACTCTTAAACTTTTTCTTTAACTCTATGATCTGAGGTGTGTAGAGAGTCATTTCTTCCTCTGTCTCTATGACGGCATCGAATGTATATTTCTCATTATTTAAAATTTTCTTAACTAAAAAGCATTCATATATGTTTCCCTCAAATTTGTAACTTTCTTTTCTTCTAAAAAAGACTAAAGGAAGAAAGATCTTGTTCCAGAACTCCTTGGGTACAAAATTCTTCAGGCATTCTATATCGTTACTCTCAAAATAATGTTCATCCGTTTTCGTCTTTACTTTGGGCATACCCTCCTTTATCACCCTTTTTAACGATATTCTTTCTGTAGGAAGCTGATCGTTTAAGTGTGCAAGCTCATAACCTATGTATGTAAACAACCGATCATCCATGATTATACTGCGAAGGAAAACTTTAAAAACCTTGATTCTGCAAAAGAATTAAAGAGGAGATCACATGAAAAAAAGGCATGGACTTATTCTTATAGTAATACTTTTTCTGCTTCTTGGAAATTTTGCAGCTGATGGACCTGAGTTTGTTATAGAAGAGGAGAATGTAGAAATAACGGTACTGAAAGACTCTTCCCTTGATATTTGGTATTTTTTAACTATAAAAACAACATTAGGACCTCAGAGAGGAATATATTTCGGCATTCCAAAGGAAAATATTCTTGATTATTCAGTAACTTCGGGAAATACGATGTTAGATGTAGAAAAACAGGATACAAAGCTGAAAATATACTTTCCCGCGACTGCTAACTCGGGAGACATTACAAAATTAAAAATTCATCTGATAGTCCCAGAAATGGTTTATAAGGATGAGGAAGGGCGGGTAGGTGTAGAGTTTTACCCTGCGTGGTGGGACTACCAGCGCGTGAATGCTATGAAAGTAAAATTTATCGCGCCTGAAGGTGTTACGACAGAAGAACTAGGATGCTATCCCGCACCCGCAGACAATTTTGGAGAAGAAAATGGAAGAGCGTTTGCTTACTGGGAAAGAAGTCTCTCGGAAGGAGAAAGATTTAGATGCGGGATATCTTTTCCCGAGGGATACGTGACGAACGTCGCAGAAGAAAAACCGAGTGCAAGTAACATATCTGTACTTATAGGTTTGGCCATTATCTTGATTGTCGTTTTGGCCATAGCGTTTGGTATTTATAAGGCAGTTAAAACAGCGAGGAAATATACAGATCCGAAAATGAGCATGGAATCTCTCGGCGTTCGAAAAGATCTTGATAACATAGAGGCCGCCGTGCTCCTTGGGGCCCATCCCTTCAAGATAATCAATATCCTTTTATTCGG
>JAGLWR010000134.1 GCA_023133315.1 Methanomicrobia archaeon
AAGCCAATATACGGCGTGCAGTTTCATCCCGAGTGGATGTATGAAAAATATCCTATTTTTCTTAAATTATTTGAAGAGTTCGTGAACATTGCAAAAAAGGACTGATCTGGAATTAAATATCACATTTTTGAGTAATGTGATAAAGAAACTTTACCAAAAGGTTTAAATATAATAATATAATGAAAAATATAAGGTGTATATATGAACAAGAAAAAACTGATGGCATATATTCGTTTGGAAAGACCGCAATATTCTGTCATAGTTTTTTTAATTGCATGTGCAGGAATGATGGCTGCGTATAAAGGTATTCCTGATCTTGCTTCACTCGTAGGGGTAGGCTTTTTATTCTGGATGATACTGAATACTGCTCATCCAGTTAATGACTATTTTGATAGAGAGATAGACAAGATTGCACGGCCGGATGCACCTCTCCCGTCGGGTGATCTCTCTCCTGAAGAAGCTAAAAAAGATGTGATACTCCATTATATGATAGTTCCTCCTTTGATAATTCTCATAGCAAAAGTTTTGCCTGTAGAAACGATTCCGTTAATAATAGTTGCATTTTTTGGTTTAGCATTGACTGCTATATACTCTGTTCCACCTATAAGAACAAGAAGGGGTATCTTAAAGGATTTTATCGCCGGTCTGTCAACTCCGACAACATTTTTGGGTGGATGGGTAGCTATAAAGGGATGGTTCATTAATACTGAAGCATTGATGTTACTCTGTGTGTATTTTATACTGGCATCTTGTGCAGGAATGCTAGCGGATATACATGACATAAAAGGGGAAAAAGTAGTGGGATGTAAAACATTACCTATTAAGATAGGGATCAAAAATACATTTAACCTCTCATTTTTCATGACAATTCTATCTGTTTTGATTATTCTAATACTGATTTTTATGGAATGGCTTAATAGATACTTTACAATTTTAGGGTTATTCGTTATCCTCTGGGTTATCTTTCTATATGCGAAATGTTTTGTTAACTTTGATCCAGAAAAAGGAAGAGAATGGAATCAAAAACTTCTTATAGGATTAATGCTATATACTATAGCAATTATAATTGGCAGTGTATAAATATGAAAGAAGAGATCTTGAAAATACTCTCTAAAAGAGAAATGAAGATTGGAGAATTAAAGGAAAAGATAAAAGATGAAAAACTTAACTTAGTTTTAAAAGAAATGGAGGATTTTGGACTAATTTTTCTTAAAAAAGGTCAAAACTATTCAATTACACTTCTGGGCAAGATTTCAGCTTTAGGACTAAAAGACATATATGAAAGTATAGCAGAAAAAAAGGATATGTTTGATTTTTTTAAGACAAGGATTCCTTCTGCAATTCCTGACGAGCTTTTAGCGAAGTTTAAACTTTGTGAAGATTTCCAAATTTTAGGAAAGCCTGATCTTATAGAAAGAAAAAAGGAGATATTAAACAAAGTACTTGGTATGCAGCCTTATGCTGAAAAGGAGATATGTACTTCTGCACCAATAGTGTTCAGACCCGGTGGAATGCATGTAATGGCAGTATTAAAAAAAAGACCAAAGGTCTGCTCTATTGTCCCAGAAAAAGAGTATGAGAAAAACAAAGCTTTTATAAAGGTTACAGAAAAACTTACAAATTTGAAAATGAAAGTGATAGAAGTGAAATATCAGTATATTGGTCTAGTATATATTGATGGCAAATTTTGCCTTTTCGGTTTTGATGATTTAGAAAATAAATCAGGATGGGATGCACTCATATTCACAAAAGATAAAGAATGCATAGAATGGGTAAAAGAGAACTTTGATTATATGTGGAACAATCTCGCAAAAGAGCCTTGAGAACGAATATCTTTTTTTGTATCGATCGCTTTTTGGAAGATTATTCAATCCTTCTTTTTAAGAGTTTTTTCTTTTTTTAACTCCTTCATTCCTTTATCCGTTATTTCAAAAGGCGTCCAATTTGTAACGTGGAATGTTCCTTTCATCTTTCTTATTCTCATCTCTTTTAGTAAAAAACCCTTTTTCATTGCTTCGGGGTCATACCTGAGGTCTATTAATCCATCCATTATGTAGTCGAACGTGTCGATCACATTACTAAAGATCTTTAACCCGTAATGTATGGAAGCCAGGAAATTTACATTCCTCTCATTCGGTCCTCTCGCTCTCCAATCCTTGATAGTATCTACCAAATCTGGAGCGTGGGAGATAGTCATCAACTCAGTTAACGAATCAAAAACAACGATTCCTTTCCCGTTCATGTCCAACTCATCCATCATGTCAAACAATGTTTCGGTCAGCGAATCGAGATCTGAAGGACGGGTTACTATCTTAATAAACTCAGACGATCTTCGGGTCTCCATTCTGAATGAGTAGCAATCTAGAAACCTAAAATTTTTTTTGAATTTCGTTACATCCCAATTGAAATTTTTCATGTGATCTATTATGGATCGCGGCACATCTTCAAAACAGACCAAAATTCCTGGCTCCCCCATCTCTAATCTTTTATACAATAACTCATACAAGATTACAGACTTTCCTGTTCCTCCTTCTCCAAAAAGTCCGATAAAGTTATCTCGTGGAACGCTATGAGGAAGGAGTTTATCCAGGATCTCTATACCTGTTTTTATATTTTCCATACTATATCTTCAGTTTCCCATTATTAAAAGGTTCTTGTGAAAGGTTTATAACTTTTTGGTGTGGAGTGTTCTGTAAAAATTCATAGAAGCCAAACGCTGTAGAATGCCCAAGAAATTATCTTTTATATCTAGATTTCGATGATTTCGTCTCCGAAAGCGATTTTGCTAATTTTATATCCTTCTTAAAATCAAATTCTATGCCCGAAGCACCTACTTTAAATTTTAATTCTATTATCTCTGGAAATAATTCTACAATGACAATGAAGCTGATTAAAAGAATAAAAATGACCGTAAATTCGTTAGAAGTAATCCCCTTTATAGGAAATCTCCTGAGAATTAAAAAGTTATCAAACTCAATTATACGTAAGATAGTGAAAAAAATTAAAAGTAAACACAAAGATATTTCGAATTTTTTATGTTGAGGCTTTTCCTTTCTAAAAATAAACCTTCTAGCTTTTTCTACTTCTTTTAGATTCTCAAACGCTTTTGCATTGTGTTTATCTTGAGTTAAAGAATCTTCAAAATATTTCTTTGCTATATCTTCATTTTTCAATTTTATGTAACAATAACCAATCGAATTTAATATTTTGGACTTTTCCTCATTTTCTTCTTCCAGTCTTAACGCTTTTTCACAGTAATATATTGCATCTTGATAAAGTTTTTCATCGATTAAAATATCTCCCAAATTGTAATATGGATCTGAAAACTCTGGATCTTTATCCATTGCAATTAAATAATTTCTTTTTGCTTCATCTTTCTCCTTCAATTCTCGATATGTGTTTCCTAAATTGTTATAAAAAAGTGCATTTTCTGGATCGATTTCAATTGCTTTCTTTAATTCTCTTTTCGCTTCATTATATCTTTTTAGATCATCCAATAGCACTCCAAGGTTGTTATGAGCATCTGCATTTTTTGGATCTATTTTTATTGCTTCTCGGTATTCTCTTTCTGCTTCTCCGTATCGATCTCGATCTTCCAAACTGTATAACAAAAGCCCGAGATTGTAATGAACATCTACATTTTCTGGATTGATTTTTAGAGCTTTTCTGTATTCTTCTTCTGCTTTATCATATCGATCTAGATCTGATAATAAAGCACCCAGATTGTTGTAAAAATCAGAATCATTTGGTTCTATTCTTATTGCCTCTCTGTATTCTTTCTC
>JAGLWR010000135.1 GCA_023133315.1 Methanomicrobia archaeon
CCACAGAGTGTGCAGTCTGTACTTCTCTCACTCGTTGTGGGATCTATTCCTTGAGGGCATACATCGAGACACTTATCACAGTGAGTGCATTTCTCGGAATCAAAACTCAGTTTTAAAAAGCTTATTTTGTTGAAAATCCCAGCCCATGCGCCCAATGGACATAGATACCTGCACCAGAACCTAGAAATAAGGAATATTATACCCATCAAGAAAATGAAGAAAAATATCCTGAATATAAAAAGACTATCAAAGATCATTCCGTGTTCGATCCTGTAAGGTACTGCGGCTTCTATGAATCCTGCGGGGCATATCCTGCAGAATAATGTATCAGAAAATTTCCATGCCGCCAGCAAAGTTACTATGAGAACTATAAACTTTGTGAATCTAAATTGATGAGTCATTACTTTTTTTCTGTTAAAGATTTTATCTACGGCATCCTGCAAAATTCCAAAGGGACAGACCCAGCCGCAAAGGGATCTTCCTAGAACGGCAAAAAAGAGAGTTGTATACCCCAGGAGGTAATACGGTACCTTCCCCAGAATTATAAAGTTCTGAATAGCGCCGATTGGACAAGCAGTAGATGCGAGAGGGCATGCATCGCAGTGGAGATACGGTGCATATAACATCTTAAGAGGGAGTCCTAAACTTAATAGTATCAATAAAGATAGCTGGACTATTCTCCTTTTTTTCAGTTTTTCCTCTCTAAAAATAAATATGCCGATTCCTATAAGGATTAACGCTATTAAAAGAACAAAAAAGTCAATTTCATCTATCTCAGGATTTCCTAAATATCCCATCTTCATATTGACTATTGAAAAAATTAAAATCCCGAATCCAAAGATAAAAGGTAGTCTTTTCATGTTATTCCTCTGCAAACTTTTCTATAACTTCCCAAATTCTACCATCAAGCTTATATGCACCATCAAGCACATCAGTTATCTCTCCATCTATAATTACTACGGTAACAGGCAGTCCATTTAAATCGATTACATTTTTGAACTCTTCAAGTTCTTTTTCATGTTCAATTACAAAATTTTCGAACTCTTCAGGGTCTTCTTCATATTTTATAACTCTATAGTTTATAAATTCTGAAGATTCAGCTATCTCTTTGGCAACAGCTATAGCTTTTGGGCATGCTTTACACCATTCTGCAGAAAAGATTATAAGTTCTATCTCATGATTTAATTTCTCGAGCTCGCCGTGTTCTATCCCCTCCCCATATCCCGAAGGGGTGAGCCCAAGGCATGAAAGACAATGCATAGTGGCAATATCCTTTGTCTTTACATGTTGTTCCTCTTTTACACCATACCCTGCCAAAACTATTCCTATTGCCAGTACAATTATCCCAACTTTATACATGATCATCATGTAAGAAACCGTTTTATATATCTTTCGTTTGTGGGGATGGATGGTTCTGGTTGGTCAATACACAAATACCCGTAAAAGAACTGAAATAAGAATAGTATGCTGTGAATCCGCATGACAAGATAGAATTCAGTTCCTTTTTAACTATACTCTCCTTAGAATATAAATAAAACAAAAATATTTTCTATCTGTGTTCTAATACACATATAGCCCTTATAAGTTTTCGAACTCCAACTCATTTTTGGAAGCAAAGAGTAACTAACGAAAAAGCTTTTTTCTTTGGATTCTTCTTTGGACTCTTTTCAAAGAAGTTGTTTCATTTCTCTGATCAAAAGTAATAACAAACTTATCAAAGAATCCTGCTCTCCCCAAAAGAATTGGAAATTCATATTTATCTAAAATAATCTTAAAGGGTGTTCTTGCAAAAGTATATATTTCATGCCCCCTACCTATCATAATTTTTACAAGAATTTCAATACTCTCTACTTTTCCACCGATTCCGGATGCTGGTGCACGTTCGCCAGTTAAATCCAGTTCTAAAATTTCAGCAATTGCTCTTGGCATAGCGCTTACATCTGCGCCGGAATCCACTAGAGCCGCAGTCTCAAAAGATTCTTTTTCCCCAATAAATGTGATCGGAATCATAGGTGCTTTAACTGTTGTCCCATCTGGTCGATTAACTGATTTATATCTAAATTTAAGGGTCATCTTTACAGGATCATAGTATCTTTTTCGGGCACTTTCGTTAAAAAGGGTCTTTCAAAAGGATACGCTTTTTTCGCTTCTGCATAAACTTCCTTAGCACTATCTCCAGAAGCTACAATCTTCCTATTAGATATAGCTATCCACTTCCCTATATAATCTTCTAAGCTAATCTTCATAAAATAGTTATAGTTTTTACTTTCCATTTTAGATCACCTGATTGAGCTTTTTTTGTTCCTTAAATTCTATTAAAAAACTTTATTTAAATAGTTTTTGGTATTCTATAGATTCTGTTGAGTACGATTATTTTTTCGTTTACTTAAAACTGTAGAAAACAGAGTTTTCTACATCCCAAGAAATGTTCCATTTCTTTGGTTTGCGGATCCATTATGATCATCATTCATTTTCCAGAACCGTTTTTCATGAGGAGAAACCCGATAGAATGAAAGAGATTTCATTCTAAAGAACTAACAAGTTAGTTCTATTTCTCGAATACAGGTTGATGTCAGCAGAGCAGACATCCATGTGTTTATACCCTCTTCCTTTTTAGATAATCATTTTTTTCTTCTCTAAGAAAAGATCATTTTAAATAATTTTTCTATACTCCCTCTCTTAAATAATTTATTTTCTTTTTTGGAGAACCGTTTTTTCTTTTCTAAAGAAAAAAGGGTTATGCCGCGGGCCGGATTCGAACCGGCGAGATACCAGATCTTCAGTCTGGCGCCCTCCCAGGCTAGGCGACCGCGGCACAATAGGATGTTGGATGTCATTGTTTAAAAGTTTTTCGTACTCTGATCATGTTCCGTTCAGAAAGTTTTTTAAGCTATAATCCATTCTTTAGGATATGTTTCGAAGATTGAGAGGAACAAGAGATTTCTATCCGGGAGAGATGGTAGCGAGAAATAAACTCTTTAAGATTATTAAAGAAACTGCAGAGAGACATGGGTATGTGGAGATAGTCTCTCCAGCCATCGAGTCATTCGATCTCATATCGAAAAAATCTGGAGAAGATATAAGGGGGGAAATCTATGCTTTTGAAGATAAGGGAGGGAGAACTATCTGTTTAATTCCCGAGTTCACACCTTCTGTATCGAGAATGATAGCAAACAAACAGAAGGAACTTGGAAAACCTCTCAAATGGTTTTCTATTCCACGGCACTGGAGATACGAAAGACCGCAGTCCGGACGATTACGCGAGTTTTATCAATTGAATGTGGACATATTCGGATCAAAATCTCCAAAGGCGGATACAGAGGTTTTGTCTGTGGGGATAAGTATAATGCTCAATTTAGGATTGAAAGATTTTTTATTTCATATATCCAACAGGGAATTTCTTCAGGGTCTTCTTCAGGAGCACAACGTGAGCAACATCAACGAAGCTTTCAGAATCATCGATAAAAGAGAAAAAATCCCGGAAGAAGAGTTTATCGGGGGATTGTTAACCTGCGGGATTAAAGATTATGACGAGATTCTGGATATCCTCGATTCTGTCAATATAGAGAATATAGAAGATTTTAAAGGCAGGAACAAAATGATAGACGGATCAATTGACAATCTTCTCGATATTTTTAGATACCTGGACTATTACGGTTTTAAAGAGTATTGTACACTGGATTTAAGTGTTGTGAGAGGACTCGCCTATTATACCGGTATGGTGTTTGAGGTTTACGACAAAAA
>JAGLWR010000136.1 GCA_023133315.1 Methanomicrobia archaeon
TGATTAGATGGAAATAGATGTTATTGATATAGAAAAAGAAGATGGTGTTGAATGTATTATAGGTCAGGGAAATTTCTCGATATTCACTATAGATGATTTATCAATGAAACTGAAAACATCGGTGCCGGGAATAAAGTTCGGTATGGCAATGAATGAAGCTAAACCAAAACTTACACGATCCGAGGGAAATGATAAATCGTTAAAGGAGATGGCTGCCAAGAACTGTTTAAAAATTGGGGCGGGTCACGTTTTTGTTATCATGATGAAAAATGCATTTCCAATAAATGTATTAAACACTGTAAAGGGGTATCCTGCTGTATGTTCTGTCTACGGTGCCTCCGAAAACCCATTACATGTAGTTCTCGGCAGAACAGATCTCGGAACCTCTGTGATTGGTGTTGTAGACGGTACGGCAGCAAATAAGATAGAAAATGAAGAAGAAAGAAAAGAAAGAAAAGAATTACTGCATAAAATAGGATATTAGGCGATAATATGAAAAAAGAATTATTAATGGGCAATGAAGCCATAGCACGGGGGGCTGTTGAAGCCGGAGTATCATTTGTCAGTGCGTATCCGGGGACTCCTTCCTCTGAAATTCCGGCAACGATTGCCAAGATCGCTGATAAATATGAAATTTATATGGAGTACTCGATAAACGAAAAGGTAGCGTTTGAGGTAGCATTAGGTGCATCATGGTCTAACCTCAGAGCAATGGTAACGATGAAGCACGTCGGCGTTAACGTGGCCGCGGATCCATTGATGTCCGTAGCTTACGCTGGAACAGATGGCGGGTTCGTTCTTGTGTCTGCAGACGATCCTTCCATGCACTCTTCACAGAACGAACAGGATAATCGTTATTATGCGAAGTTTGCAAATATACCATGTTTGGAGCCTTCTTCACCCCAGGAAGCGAAAGATATGACTATAAAAGCCTTTGAAATCTCGGAAAAGTTTAAATTACCTGTTATTTTAAGACCCACCACACGAGTCTCCCACTCGCGTGGAGGCGTTATCCTGGGAGACATAAGAGAAAAGAACGCGGTTAAATGGAAAAAAGATCCTAAGAGAAAGGTGACCCTCCCTGCTTATGCACGAATCTTTCATCCAGAGCTTCTGAAAAAAATAAAAGAAGTTGAAAAATATTTTGAGAATTCGGAGTTCAACTGGAGAGAAGGCAGTGGAGAGCTCGGTATAATCGCTTCGGGGCTATCGTATAATTACGTAAAAGAAGCCCTTAAGTATTTAGATATGCAGGCTGAAGTATTAAAACTGGGAACGATGCATCCGATTCCGCGGAAAACAGTTCTGGATTTCATGAAAGACCACAAAGAAATTCTTATTGTCGAGGAAATGGAACCCATAGTAGAGACGGAAGCCAAAAAGATCGCCCAGGAAGAAGAACTGCAGATAAAAATTCATGGTAAAGATATTCTTCCCTTATGTTATGAATATTCGACGATGCAGGTTGCCCAGGCGATAGGAAAGCTTTTAGGAAGGAAGATAGAGATACCTGATCCGGATGTAAGTGAATACATGGTGCCGAGACCACCGGTATTATGTCCGGGATGTCCTCACAGAGCATCTTACTATGCACTGAAAAAAGTTGCACCTGATGGCATATACCCCGGTGACATCGGGTGTTATACACTTGCCGCATTACCTCCGCTCTTAGCCATGGATACATGTTTTTGCATGGGGGGAAGTATCGGCATCTCCTGTGGTTTTTCTCAAGCGATGAAAGATAAAAAGATAATAACAACTCTCGGAGATTCCACGTTTTTCCACACGGGAATACCTGCCATGATAAACGGTGTCTACAATCAGGACGACTTCACCATATTTCTTCTTGATAACAGAACGACAGCAATGACAGGGCGCCAGCCCCATCCTGGAACGGGAAAAACGGGTACGGGTAAAGATACTGTTGTGTTATATCCAGAAAAGATCGCAGAGAGTATGGGTGTATTCACCAGAGTAGTTGATCCGTATGACCTCGATGAAACAGTAAAAGCATTAAAAGAGGCAATAGATTATAAAGGTGTGGCTATGGTAGTAGCACGAAGAGAGTGTGTACTTTTAACGAAGCCCGAAGCAAAACCTTATTATATAAATGAAGAGAAATGTACACACTGTTTCATATGTGTGAACAAGTTAGGATGCCCCGCCATTGTTAAAGACGGCGATAAAGTGTACATTGATGAAAAATTCTGTACAAGCTGCGGAGTATGTGCCCAGATATGTCCTGCACACGCGATTGAGGTGATAAAATGAGTGAAGAAATACCCCCAAATGTACAACACCAGATTCAGCAGTTCCAACAACTGCAGCAGCAATATGAGATGGTTGTTTCTCAAAAACAACGATTAATTCTGGAGGAGAGAGAGATAGATCTCGCACTGACTGAACTGGAGAAAAGTAGTGAAGAAAAGGTTTACAAAAATGTAGGAAGTGTCATGATCAAAACAGGCAGAGTAACGGTTATAGAAGAACTGAAATCAAGAAAAGAAGAAATAGGCGTAAGAAAACAATCCCTTGAGAGGCAGGAAAAGAGAACGAGTGAGAAACTCAAAGAGACGCAGAGCAAACTCAAAACTCTTTTGGGAGGAAAACCTGAATCCTGAGTGAGCACTGTGAATCTCAAATTTCTTAGAAAAAAAGGGATAATAGATGAAATAAAATCTATTTTTGATAAAGAAGATTATTTTTTGATACTGACCCATAAAAATGCAGACGTGGATGCAGTGGGAAGCGTACTGGCACTGAAATACTATCTTAAAGAAAAAAATAAGAATGTCGCAGTAGGATGTGAATCGTTAAACAGGCAGGCAAAAATACTCGTAAATAACCTGGAAGAAAAGATAGATTATTACCGATATACAGAAGAATTCGGAAATGTAATTATTCTGGATACGTCTTCAATGAAAAAACTGGGCGTCTTTGAAAATGCTGTTAAAAAAGCTGAAAATGTTGTAATTATTGATCATCACGAGAAAAATATGCATGCGGAACGGTATTTGTATTACAATGAACCTCTACCGTCTAACGCTGAGATAATCTATAAATTCTTCCCTTCAAAGAATGAAAAATATTTCAAAGCCATATTGGCAGGTATAATTGCAGATACGGGTCGTTTTAAGTATGCTAATGTACATACTTTTGAAACTGTTCTCGATATCCTAAAAAAAGGCACGGATTTCCAGGAAGTTCTTTCTCTATTGAAAGAAGATACGGATCGATCGAAAAAGATCGCTGTGTTAAAAGCGTTTAAACGGATGAAAATATATACTGTAAAGGATCTGATAATAGCAACTACGAGGATAGGAGCATACGAATCGATAGTTGCTAGATCTCTCCTTGATATAGGAGCTGATATATCATTTGTAGCAGGCAGAGAGAGAATAAGCTCACGGGCAAAACATGGAGTCATAAAAAGGGGAATAAACCTGGCAGAGATTATGCACAGGATAGGGAAGCTGGAAAATGGAGATGGGGGAGGTCATAAAGCTGCGGCAGGTGCTGAGAATCTGGAAAATGCAGAAAAAGCTTTGAAAACCTGCGTATTATTAGTAAAGGAAAGGCTTGATAAAAATGGATCGAGAAGTTAGAACCTTACTGAGAAAACAGAGATACAAAATAGTGGGGGAACATTCCGCAGTGAAGTTATGCCACTGGCTGAAAAAAAGTCTGATGGAAGATAGAGTTTGTTACAAACAGAAATTTTATGGAATAAAAAG
>JAGLWR010000137.1 GCA_023133315.1 Methanomicrobia archaeon
AGTAAATATGGATATGAAGGCGCAATATGAGGATGTTCGTAGAGAGAGTAAGGTAATTGTTCCGTTTTGGCTCATAATCGTAACTTTGCTCTTATTTTTGCCGATATTCCTCGATGAAATGCTGAGAAGAGAGTACAGACAAAAAAAGAGTATCTATGAAAACTTGCATTCTTTTGTAATCTCGAATAATTTTATAGTCTTTCTTTTAAAATTTGGAGCAGTTTCAGTTCTCATTTATTATATTTCGGATTACCTATTGTTGAGGAAGATAACTGTTTTAATTACTCAAACATTTCTTGAAGTTTTTGGGATCTCCACCGCTTCTCTCGCAGTTGGAAACTTTGTTTACTTAGAAGGGTTTATCATAACAAAATCTTGTCTTTCGATACTGTTTTTAGCTGTAACAGTGGGGATAATATTCGCAACAAGTATCAATCTCAAGAAGAAAGTATTACTATCATTCTTGGGATTTTGTATAATTTTTATCTGGAATATCCTGAGGCTGAGCATACTCATAGTTCTGGCTAACGATAATATACCCCATATCTTTGCACACGATTTTTTCTATTACCTCGGAGGAATCTTCATGATCGTAGTGGTATTTAAGATCTGCAGTATTTTATCTCCTGAAATTAAAAAAGATTTTTCATTTATTTCTAAATTCATAAAAAAAAGGATTATAAGCAGATATTTTAATATAACGTAGGTGCATACAATGGAAAAAGAGAAAAAAGACTGGGGAAAATTGGAGAAGAAACCAGACGAAGAGGGAAAAGGATTGAAGGTACAACCTGATAAAACAGATATACTTGCATTTATGATTGCATTTTGGCACGTATTTTTTCCGGCGATTTTTGCTTTCTTTCTTTTATTTTTAGCAGCTATTTTGATCTTGCTCTTAACGCGATAGAATAGATCTGGTATATTAGTGAAATGTCTTTCAAATAAATAATATTTTTAGTATATTAACTCTATTTTTCTGCATCTTTTGTCGAATACTCTTCCAGTAAGAATCGTGAAGCTTCTCTTATTCTGAATTTACTTTTTAAGATTATATTGAGTTTATAAGTAGTCCCGACTTCCTTTTCCAAAATTTCCCTTATTATTCTTTCAATCTCTCTCTCAAATATTTTTTCTACCATTTTAATATCCTTTTTATGTACAAAACATTTTAAAAGGATGTCGATATTGCAGTTTAAAACATCGCCTCTTAAAAATATCTCGAATCCCGTAAACGATGCCTCCATAAACAATGTTTTAGAGTAAAAGAAACTCCTTATCTCGTTTAAAAGTTCTGGTTTTAGTCTGTCTTCAAATTTTACGAGTTTTTCATCCTTTTCTCCAATTAATTGTACTATAGTTTCGTCTGCAGGGATCTTTATCTTATATTTTTTCAAAAGCTCCTCTCTATCCAGCTTTTTTGCAGGGACTTCTTTTATTATTGTTTCCACCCGTACAGGAGCTTTTTTTATTGTCTCCGTCTCTATTTTTTCCTCCATCTGCATTTTTGGTACTGTCTTTCCATCTACCCGACAGTCCTCGTTGATCTCCAAAGCCATCTGGTATCTAAAATCATCGTATTTTACAAACTCTATCGCAGCATGGTTATACACTCTCTCCTTCATTAAGGTAAGACTTTCACCCCCCTGAAACCTTTTCGATGTATTAATTTCAGATTCTGCAGCCACGATTCTTCCATTTTCGATGAGGAGATAGTTATCTTCGATGTTATTATTATTCTTTCCAAATATCCGGATATATCCAACAAAATCGCTAGTTATATCTTTCAGTACCTCATTATCGACTGCAAGATTTTCTTTTTCATAGTATTTCGTCGTCGTTCCTCTTGGAAGTTCCAATGTATCTCCTCTAATTAAAAGATTTATATGAATAGATAATATTTAAATCTTTTGCATGATAGCACATTTTAGCGGATACTAAACCAGAAAAGTTTTAATTATGTAAAGTAATAATATAATATCTTAAAAGAAGAAAAAAAGCATGAATTCTATATAGAAATGGAGGTACAATACTATGAAACATGGAGTAAAGAAAAAGTATGATAGGACTGCTTCATTCTATAACCAAAGATACGGAGTGATACAGGAAAATAAATATAAAAAGATGATAAATTTTCCTGCAAAGGGAAAAGTACTGGACATTGGATGCGGTACGGGGCTTTTATATGATTTTTTAGAATGTGACAGCTATGTAGGGACAGATTTATCTCTCGAGATGGTAAAAAAAGGACGATTCACCAATAAAATCCTTGCAGACTGCGAACTTTTGCCCTTTAAAGGCAGTGTCTTTGATTTTGTTTTTTCATTTACCGTTCTGCAGAACTTGCCTTCGTACAAAATGATATCCGAAGCGTACAGAGTTTTAAAAAGAGACGGAATTTTTGTCCTGACGACCCTGAGAAAGTCATATAAAGAAGATTTACTTACCGCCCTTGAACTATTTGAGATCGTTGATACGAGTGTGTGTGATGAGGACATAGGATTCATATTAAAAAAAGCTTTCTAAGGTTTTTTGATTGAGAACGGCACTCTTTCCTTTCCAGAGATCAAAATCTGTGGAGAGACTGGATTTTATATACTCCAACGCTTCTTTCAACGTCTCAAAGCTCGTTATTTGAGCATTTCTTACATTTTCCCTGCATTCCCAGACTCCTACAGGAATAAAGTAATCGGGGGTGACCTCTCTGAATACCAATGCACACGCCTGTCTTTTTAACTCTCTGAGCCGCTCTAACACACCGAGCCGTATCGCATAGTATCCTCCACCCTGTTTCATCGCATACTCTTTTCTTCCGAAATACGTCTCATACTCAGATGTTATGGTGATCTTCTCCGCACCCATCGTCCAGAACGTATCAGGTATCCATGCCTCCAATACCTCAAACTCCCATTTTTTGGGGATCAGGAGGATCTCAAAATGGTTTCCCAGATACGAGTTGCTCAGAACGACGTATTTATCTATCACACGGAACTCCTTGATCTCCGCGATCAGATTTTTTCCAACGATGTCATCAACTGCGGTGATACTCCATCGTGTCGGCACTATCTTTTTTTCTATTCCCAGAGCTCCGGAACTGAGAAATCGTGTGAGCGCGTATACGTCATACCCTTCAGTATATAGGATACTGAGGGCTTTCTCCGTCTTTATCTCATCATTCACAACTCTGTCTACTTTTTGCGATATTTTTGGATTTTCAGTAATTTTTAATTCTTCTATCGTTCCCAGAGGGCCCATCGGCTGCGAAACTGCAGAAAATAATCTCCTGAACATCTTCCCCGATCCTGCTTTCCTTATCCACACGCACCTTTTCCATCGAGCGTATTAAAGAGGATCGATACGTGATGATCTCGTTGAAACCTTCACCGTACCATAAGCTTGGATTATCATACACCACTGCATCATCCTCGAAAGGGAGGGAAAGAGGTCCGTAATTCACATACGGATAATTTTTCCAGCCGACAAATAACGACGGCGAAGGTCCGAAAAACTCTCGATCCAGATCCACTCTTTTCTGCACCTTTATCTGAGCCAAAATGGGACACCGCGAGAGCCCGCAGAAGAGCCTCCCTTTACAGACGACACATTTTTCCTTGTTGATATCTGCGGATTTGTACATATCCACAAAGATCTTGCATCGGGGTGTCAGGAAAGACTGATGTTTCATCACTTCGTGTTTTCTTTTGAGAATATATAATTTTTGGGAGG
>JAGLWR010000138.1 GCA_023133315.1 Methanomicrobia archaeon
ATTGTATTTAAGAAAGTATCTTCTTCTTTATCTTCTAATTCAGCCTGTGCTATAGCTGTTCTACAGTGAGGACACCATATAACAGGCTCTTTTTTCCTTTCCAATTTTCCCATTTTGTATAACTCTATAAAAGATATCTGAGCCAATCTCTGGCAGTGTTTGTTTATAGTGGAATAAGATAAGTCCCAGTCTACAGATATCCCCAGTTTTGTCCAGATATTTCTGTATTTTTTAGCACCTAACTCTGTTTCCTTTAAACAGAGTTTTACATATTTTTCTCTTCCTATCTCCTCTATGTCTACTTTATATTTTTGTTCTACTAACCTGTCAGTCGGCAAGCCATTATCATCAAAACCCATAGGATAAAAAACATTATACCCCCTCATTCTCTTGTATCTCGCCATGAACTCTGTCTGTGAATAACTCATCGCATGACCTATGTGTATCTCGCCTGAAAAAGTAGGCGGTGGTGTGTCTATGGAAAATATAGGTTTTTCACTATCTGGATCAAATTTATAGATCTCTTTTTCTTCCCAGAATCTCTGAATTCTCTCTTCCAGTTCCTTTGGATCGTACTCGCCGAGCATCATAACACCTATCAACGCTAAATTTTCTCTACATTTATATTTTTTTCCATTGTGACTACTGTGCCAAGCTCGCCTATTATGGTAGTGATATCCGTTTCTTCTTCTATAAATTTTCTTTCTTTCTCTGCTACAGGATGCATCTTCATTCCCAGATGGATCATTACTGCCAGCTCAGGGGCTACCATCGAGATAAGTTCTATTGCATCTTCCGTCGAGAGATGAGAAGGTATTCTTGATCTTCTCGGTCTTGTGACATTGAGTATGAGAATTCTAGCACCTTTATGCGAACGCAATCCTGAAAAATACTCCGTATCCGATGTATATGATATCTCTCCTGAAGATGTATAAAACTTGAACCCTAAGCACGTTTCTTCTGAATGTCTGGTCTCCAAAACCTCTACATTCATATCTTCCAGTGAAATTTTTTCTTTTTTTTCTATAAAATAATATCTGTTCAGAGAAGCCTTTTCTTTTGGATGTAGTAAGTCCGAACAGTCTTTTGGTGCTACGAACACCCCTCTTTTTTTATTCAAACTGTGTGTTAATGCTTCAACAATCAGAGAAGCATCGTTGCAGTGATCTATGTGTTTATGCGAAACAAAAACTCCATCGAGCTTTTTTGGATCCATGTTCTTTTCCAACAGTCTCAACAGAGCACCGGGACCTGGATCAACATGATAAGTACCAATAATGAATCCTCCTGTAGCTCTCATCTGATTCACGCAGATGTATCTGCCTCCACCACTACCTAAGAAAATTATTTTAACCATGATACGTATCACTCAAAGAAGTTAAAAAAGATACCGCTACAAAAACATGGTGATCACATGACCATTGAAGAAGAAGTAAAAGAATACTTTAAAAACTCGAAACCGACTCATGATTTCTCGCATGTGCAGAGAGTTTACACTCTCTGCATGAAAATAGGAAAAAAAGAGAAAGCCGATCTTGAAGTTCTCAAGCTGGCAGCGTTACTTCATGACATCGGGAGAATAAAAGGAGATGAAGACCACGAAATACACAGTGCAGAGATTGCTGAAAAAATAATGGACAATCATGGCATCGATGAAAAAACAAAAAGAAATGTAATCCACTGCATTAAAACACACAGATATCGAAACGACGCAAAACCTGAAACCCTCGAAGCCAGAATCCTCTACGATGCAGATAAACTCGATGCGATCGGTGCTATAGGAATCTGTAGAGCTTACTCATTTGGGGGAGAAAATGGACAGAAACTTTACAGAAAAGAAAACTTTTCAGAAAGAGAGATTGAAATCTCCAGAAAGCTCGATCATACAAAACACACACCGGTAATTGAATACAGAGCAAAGCTTTCTAAGATAAAAGATAAAATTATGACAGAAGAAGGCAGAAAAATAGCTGAAGAAAGAGATAGATTTATGAAAAACTTTTTTCGTAGGTTAGAAAAAGAAATTAATGATGGGCTATAGGAAACTTTTTTAAGTTATACTGTATAGATATTATGATAAAATGTTTTACAGTGACCTTGATCTCGATATTCCAAAAGGAAGTACTGTATTGCTCTCAGGGCCACCGCTCTCCGGAACATCGATGATAGCAAAATATATCTGCTTGGATGCATTAAAAAGAAAAGAAGCCGTCATTTATATTTCTACAAAGGAAAGCGGAGAAAAAATTCAAAAATGGTTTTCTGAAAGGGCGGATATCCAAGGATTGGGAATAGTTGACTGCATCTCTAAGAGTTTAAGATTGGAGACTAATATTGAGGACAGTGACAGCATAAAATTTGTTTCAAGTTCTGTAGACCTGACAGGAATTTCTGTCAAATACAGCAATCTTTTAGAACGATTCTGGAATATTGAAGAATACAAAGATATCCGGGTGATAATAGATTCACTTTCTACACTTCTCATGTATTCAAATGTGCAGACTGTATTCAGGTTTCTCCACATACTTACAGGAAGAGTAAAAAAGATAGACGGATATGGAACATTCACCTTGGATGAAGATCCTGAGAAACCGCAAGTGTCATCTATTACCCAGTTAATAGATATTATAATAAAAATAGAAAAAGATAAAATGACTTTCAGGGGGTTTGGAATAAAATCGGATTTAAAATTTAATATAGAAGGAGAAAAATTAATTATTGGGGGTAAAAAATGATACCTTCAGGCATACCGCGATTGGACTCTTTCCTTGGTGGTGGCATTCCAAAAGGAAAAAGTATAATGTATCTCATTCAGCCTGAAGTGGAAGGAGAAATATTCGGGATGCAGACAATCTATAAAAATTTGGAAAGCGGCAGAAAGGCAGTTTTTATAACAACTAAATCCGATCCTCAGATTATCAGAGAAAATTTCGAAGAATACGGCTGGAACGTATCTAAATATAAAGATAATCTAATATTTGTAGATGCGTATTCTTCACTCATAGGTAGTGAAAGTGACGCTCAGTATCTCATAAAAGATTCAAATGATATAACATCTTACGACAGTATTATCAATGAAATATTGGAAGAATCTGGGACTGCGATGATGTTTGGCTCTCTTTCTTCTATCCTCGATCTCTGTGGAGAAGATGCTCTTACCTACGTAAAAAAATGGAACGAGAAGTTCATTGACTATGATTCTATTGGCGTGTATAACTTCACAGACTGGCCGTACTCAGAAGAGGTGAAAACAAAATTAAATGAGATAATGAATGCCGTTATTAAGATAGGCGGCGTGGGCGAAAGAGTTATTCTGGGCCAGTATTATGGTGTCTTAAAAGTAGACTGGTTGAAAAAAGTGAAAGGAAGTTTGATGTTTAAGATCGTCAAGCCGGGAGGTATAAAGGCATTCATCCCAAAAGTTTTAGTCACGGGACCGTTTAATGCTGGAAAATCCACATTTGTTCGTGCTCTGTCGACACGATCCGTATCCGTAGACAGGATGGGAACTACTATAGCTCTCGATCATGGGCACATAGAATATGGAGATGTAACTGCTGACATTTTTGGAACGCCCGGACAGGCGAGATTTGATCCTATTCTTAAATTCATAGCAAATGAAGCAATGGGTGTATTTTTAGTTGTAGATTCTACCAAACCTGGATCGTTTCCCCGTGCTAAATCCATGCTTGAAAAAACGAGAGCGAAGGGATTACCTTT
>JAGLWR010000139.1 GCA_023133315.1 Methanomicrobia archaeon
GAAAGCATTCCCACGGCAGCTATTGCGATCCCGTAAAGTCCTGCAAAGTGATACGCAACAATTATCGCACCGGAAACGGCGAGAATCGGTATCGCTGTAGAGAGCATACCTACCGCTATTCCTTCTATTACAACGGTAGCAGCCCCTGTCTTTGCAGCTTCAGAGATACCCCTCGTGGGAGTATGGCTATGAGATGTATAATACTCGGTAATCGACCCTATGATTATACCCACGATTAATCCCGACAGCATAGCATAAAATATCTCCAGTGTATGCGTGAGATAGTAAATGGCTATCCCCGAAAAGATTGCGGTGAGTATAGAAGCGGCAAAAACACCGTTGTTGAGGGAAGAATGCAGTTTCTTTTCATTACCTCCTCTCACAAAGAACGTTCCTATGATTGAGCATAGTATCCCTATCCCGGCTATCAGCATAGGCAGAATTACAAGATCCTCGCTCAGATACTTTCCACCAATATTTAATCCAACAATACCAATAGCCATTGCAACTATAATTGAATCCACATAACTCTCAAACAGATCGGCACCCATCCCTGCAACGTCGCCTACATTGTCTCCAACATTATCCGCTATGACAGCAGGATTCCTCGGGTCATCTTCAGGTATTCCCGCCTCTACCTTCCCAACAAGATCAGCTCCGACATCTGCACCTTTTGTATATATTCCTCCTCCAACTCTCGCAAACAACGCTATCGAAGAAGCCCCGAATCCAAACCCGTATATTATGTTCGGATCTCCCAGTATAATATACAGAGTTGAGACTCCCAGAAGTCCAAGACTCACAACACAGAGTCCCATAACGGCTCCGCTGGAGAATGCCACCTTTAAACCTTTACCTATATCTTCCTTCGCAGCCTGAGCTGTTCGTGCGTTAGCTGCGGTAGCTATCCTCATTCCAATATTTCCTGAGAATGCTGAGAATACAGCTCCAATGACAAAAGCGGCTGCTATTTTTGGATCTATGGCTAAAGCCAGAACAGCAGCAACTATTATGACAAAGAAAACAAGCACTCTATACTCCTTGTTCAAAAAAGTCATTGCACCCTTGTAAATAGCATCAGAGATCTCTTTCATCTTCTCAGTACCCCTATCATACTTGAAAATCTTTTTAGTTAAATACCCAGCAAATAGAAGCCCTATAAAACTAATTGCTGGTACCAATATCAATAGTTTATCCATGATATCATCTCCTTGTTACTATCTACTTCCTCGACCATTTTAAAAACCTTTCTCATATGAAAATTTTGCATAGTTAGCACGAAAGATTTATAAAGTTCCTCCCTTAAAAAGATCGGGTACCCCACCACCCCCTGATTTTTATACTATTCTCGGGGTGCCCTGTTTATTTCTGATCCTCCTGAGGGTAATACCTGGATTATGTCATCTAAATCATCATAATCGAGAATTTTAGAGATCTTTTTAGCAAGAGCTTCCTTTTTTTCATCTCCCTGAATTATTTCAACGTATTTCTCACAGTTCGCTTTAACGGCTGAAATGGATCCGCACATTGGCTTGTTTTCGAAAATACCTAATGCCAATGATAACGATACATTCTTGATAAAGTTTTTTTCTCCTTTTATAAAAAATGCCCCCGTAGGTAAATACTCCCCGGATGGAGGAGATTTTGTAACCTGCTCCGGATTTACCCAGTAAACATCCATTCCCGCTATTTTTTCTTTCCATGCCTTTGAAAAAGAAACCGCAAAGATGGCTGCTTCGTTTAATGTCTTTTCAGATGATTCCTGTCCATTTTTGATAACTATATGGGGGGCTCCCTGTATGTCTGCGTGCAGATATAAATCCTTGGGATCCATATGTTTCTTTATCAGTATTTCATTTGTTTTTTTATCTTTTCCTCCGAGTATCATGAATTTTTCACTCGAAAAACACCATCTGAACTTTTCATACCATTCTCTTTTCCTTTTCTTTTTAACAACTATTTCTTCTATCTCACTTTCTCCTTTTTTTAATAACTCTATACTCTCCAAACTTTTTTGTAGAGCAGATTGAGCACCTTTTAACTTTTTTTTCGCAGTTTTTGATCTTTCGTAATATATCTCAGCATTTTCAGTTATCGTTTTCGATATATCTATAACTATCTTTTTTTCGAAATTGAGTTTCAAATTTTTTGGATCTATACTATTAATATATCTATTCTCTTTTGCCTTTTCTATTATCTCACTCCAACTGAATTTTTCCTTTGCTTTCTTTATGATCTCCAAGATTTTTTCTATCTCCTGATAACGCAGATAGATCAGATCGCCAAGCTCTTTGTTTTTGATTATATCCTCCCCAAATTTTTTAACAGCCTCTTTTTGCGAAGCTGCTATCCTTTCATATTTTGTTATTTTTTTTTCCAGATTCTTTTTTTCTATTGATTTCTCCTCTATGAGTTCTTCTTTTCCGTAAATCTCGTCCAGAGCTTCATTTAAACTATTATAGCATTTCCTTTCTTTGTCTTTAAATCTTGACAATTCGAATGGGTATATCTTTCCATCCACAACATTTACGTTTTTTTTCATCTCCTTAAGCTTTTGTATCCCTTCCTTTAATCTTTCAATATCGATTTCTTTTGAGTTTTTATCTACCCCAGATAGTAAACACAGCTCTTCGGCATAAATTCCCCCGAGATTATATTCTGTGGTCAAGATCTTTACGATCTCTATATCTCTTTTTTCCGGCTTAAACTCGACGAAAATATCTTTACTCGCCGGAAACTCGTAACGATTTCCTACGTATACTTCTCGTTTATGATGTTTTTTCCACACACTGAGGATCTTATGCTCTTTATCTGTTAAAATCAAGTTTCCATCTCCAAAAAATTCAATTATGAGGTTATACATGATATCTTTAAACCCTATACTTATCTCTATAATTCTGTCAAAGTTTATCTGCCTTATATCCATTATTTTCAATGTATGCAGCTTCTTTCTGAGAAACATGGCAAATCCCGAAGGATTTTTCGGTGCTTGTTTTGGATACCCCGTTAAAAAGATACATATCCCGGGCTTAACAACCAAGTCTTTTCTCCCATCTCCGTATAATTTAAATCTAAATTCTCCATTTCTCTGGTATATCTTCTCTATTTTCATATCTATTATTGAAAATTCTTTTAATTCCTGGGTAATTACCTTAATATCGAAGGAGAACATATGAATGTTACATACAAAACCTTTTTAAAGGTTGTCATAAAAACTAATTCGGTGAGATAATGGATGAAAAAAACAAATCTGCATTAGTTTTTGCTTTAACAGGAGGCCTAACAGGAGTGATCTCAGGTTCTGTTTTCGAGGATACATCAAATTATCTGATACTCCTGATGGCAATAGGAATCTTATACCTCACTTCATATATCGTTCCTTTCATCGGAGTCAGTATAGAAAGGATGGGAGGAAGGAGAAAGGTAATAACATCAGGAATATTCTCATTTCTGATGTGGTGGCTCATGTGGTGGTTTTTGATCTACAATGTTGCTTAATAGTAATAAGTAGTGTTATAGAAAACTTTTTATAGCTCTTCTATCATAGTATACAAAGAGGTTTTAACATGGCAGAAGAAAAAAAAGAAGATTACTGGAAGTTACTCGCCAGAAAACAGAAAGAGGAGATGGATAGATTAAAGAGGAAATCTCCAAAAG
>JAGLWR010000014.1 GCA_023133315.1 Methanomicrobia archaeon
CATCATGAACTGCACGAGCATTTTCGAGTACCGTGATGTGATGTCCATCCTTACGTTTCAGAACGAGTTCAACGTTTCGGAGTTCGCCTTTCTTCTCTAATTTCCGAGTCAAAATTTTTCTCTCCTCCGGATCTGCATACAACTCATACGCAATGTCAATGGCACGAAGATCCGCTTCTGAATCGTAACCAAGCATTTGCACAACTGCTGGATTGGCGGAGATTATTTTGCCATCTGGAGTAGTTTGATATACCCCACTAAACACATTTTCAAAGAGTCCCCGGAATTTGGCTTCGGAGAGTCGCAACTCCTCTTCCGCTTTCTTGCGCTCGGTTATGTCTTCCAGAAGAATAGTCACTCCCTGTCTCCCATCATCGAAAGTAGTTGGAATCAGCTTAATTCTAAAACAGAACTCTCTTTCACCCATCGGAAAGTTTATTTCCCTCGTAGAATCTCTTCCGTCTAAAGCTTCTTTTATTTTTGGTATTATCTCTTCACTGGTGAGGATAGGTAGGGAGGACTCCTCGATCCCTTTATCCAGCAGAACTTCTCTTTCCACATTCGTGAAATTTAGAAAATTGTCATTCGTGTATACTATCTTAAGATCTCTATCTAATACTACTATATAATCCGTCGAGAGGTTCAACATTGTAGATATTGGAACACGTTGCGATAAGAAGTATACTTTCGCAGGGCCAAAAGATCTCATTTCCGCATGACCAGATATCTGCAAGATATCGAGGTACTTTGCGACTGAGTTCCTATTAACATTAATTTTTTTGGAGATATCTGTTATGGTCATCCCCTTTGGGTTAGCCTTGAGAACTTCTTTGACACGAGCCAGTTCTTTCTGGTAGCTTTCCATACCATAGGTAACTCCTACAATGTATAAATGCTTTTCGGTTCTGTTAGCAGAAGTGCAATGCAATGACCGAAAAGCATTTAAAGAGAAGCACTATATTGATTATTACAATAAAAAGCTAAATACAAGAGTACATAGATAGTAAAAGATTAATATCGAAAGAGGCAAACTCTATGAAAAGTTGGACAAAGAAGGAAAACCTAACTGTGAGGTAACTATATGGGCATAAAAAAATTTATTGTACTGATTACATTTTTCTTTGTTATACTTTTAAACCAAACATACGGAGCGTTTGACGGACAGATTAATTCTATCACGCTTGATGGCGCTGATACTCCTCAGGACAATCTAGTTATTACAGTAGAGATCGAGTGCACGGGGAATCCGATAAGCAATTCATCCATGTCAATTGATCTAACCTGTGACTGCGATTCGACGTGGACGTACACAACCTCGTGTCATAAAAAAATTAATATGTCTCCTGGAGATATACAAACGCACGTATGGACGATACCTGCCTCAAGTCTCCCATGTCAGGGTAATTATACGGCATGTGCGTACTGGGACAGGAGTAATAACTGCACCAGGGGTAATCTAATCGCTGCTACCGTCTGTACCACTGATTATTCTGTTCCGTCATTAGGGAAAGGATTTTTCTTGTTATTTTTCGTTCTTGCTGCGATCTCTTACTGGAGGATGAGTCGATGACGACACTATTTCTTTTCGCACTTCTAATTGTTATATATGTAGGTGTGATTTTCTTCTTTAGAAAGAAAAAATTATGGTTTCTGTACTTTTTAGTCGGAGCCTTTGGTCTTACGTTCATTATCATCTTTTCACTAATTTTTTTTGGTATCGATGAGAAAATCAGTAGCATAGAGATAGGGCACGTGAATTCTCTCTCCAACTTTCTAGGAATCAACACCCAGATATTCGACGGCACGACCCTCATTGTTCCGGATCCCACAGGATGGAGCATGCTGTCCATCAACGTAGAATGTTCGGGAATTCTTGAAGCTTCAACAATATTTTGCTTGATATTCTTTTATCCCGCTTTTTCTGCCATTAAAAAAAGTTTTTTACTTACCATCGGTATGGTATTGACGTATGTTGCCAACATTGTACGGATGATGCTCATTGTGGCGATGACCACGATATATGGGAAAGAAATGGTGTATTTTGCACACGCGGTGGTAGGAAGGATATTCTTCTTTTTGTTGGTGATAGGCATCTACTGGTATCTGATCACGAAACCGACATTGGGAATTGTGTATAAAAGACTGGAGAAAAGACTGGAGGTGAGCAAATGAACCAAGCGATGGTTTTTCTATTTGTGTGGGGCATTTTTATCTTCATCCCCGTTTTCGTGGATTTTACTGGAGCAATCATTAAAATTATTACCATATCTATATGGCGAGGATCAAAAAAAGAGACCCCCAAAGGAGAACTCCCCTCCGTTTCTGTGATTATCCCTGCGTATAATGAAGAAAACAACATAGAAAAGTGTCTCAACTCCATAAAAACTCAGGATTATCCAAAAAATAAACTGGAAATACTGATCGTGGATGATGGATCCACAGACAACACACGGGATGTAATCACGAACGGCTTTAAATATGTACATCTCTACAAAAATGGGCACAATGGCAAGGCGTTCGCATTGAATACAGGGGTAAAAGAAGCGAAAGGAGATATCATCATCACTATGGATGCTGATACCGTGCTCGAAAAAACAGCGATAAAGGAAATGGTATATGAGTTCATGAGGGATAAAGATCTTGCAGCTGCAAGCGGTAACATCACCATTGAATGGAAAGAAGAAGAACGACCGTTAAAAGAAAAATTTTTCATAAAATGCGAATTTTTGGAGTATCTAAATGCATTCAGGTTGGGAAGGCAGTATCAGAGTATATTGGGAATTCTCTACACATTATCTGGCGCATTTTCTGCATTTAGGGCAGATCTTCTAAAAACTACACAGTATGAGGATCGAACAGTGACAGAAGACTTTGATCTATCTGTCAATCTCCACAGAGAAAAGGCGAAGATCAAGTATGCACCCAACGCTATTGCATATGTGGAACCGAAGGTTTCATGGGAGAAACTGTACAGTCAGAGATTGCGGTGGAGATGTGGGCAGATAGAAGTGTGTTCTTTAAATAAGGACCTCGTCGGAAAAAGAAAATACGGAATATTCGGGTTGTTAGGAATGCCATTTTTGCTGGTTACAGACCATACGTTAGCATTTCCCAGGATTATATGGACGTTTCTCATACCTATATTTCCTCTCTTCGGGTATCCATACAGATTCATACTCTATGCAGTGTTATTGATGTACCTTTTCTACGTCTTTCTCGATCTGTTGCAAACATCTGTGGCGTATCTAATGGTGGACAGCGAAACAAAAACAAAAATAGAAAACTCTCTGCTGTACTGCTTTCTAACACCTTTCTACAGAATAATTGTCTTCTACTTTAAAATGTCTGCATACATAAACATTTTGAAGAAAAAATCTGCATGGGAGACAGAAAGTCCCAAAGTGGGAATAAAAAATGGAATAAAAAATATTGCATTTTTAAGCTCAATTCTTTCGATATTTAGAACAAAAGATTAATAAACTACTTTTGATGAGGATTTTTATGAAGATAGAATATAAAAGTTTTAGGAATATCCTACCTCTATTTTTTATCTGGATTCTCATCGTCATTATATTTTCTGGAATTTTTAAGAGTGGTGTACCACCCGGATCAGATACGCTGGGACATCTTGCCAAAGTACAGTATCTCGGAGAACACTTTAAAAGTACAGGAAGTATTGCATCTTGGATGCCGTACTGGTACTCTGGTTTTCCCATATTGAAATACTATCCTCCACTCTGGTACATTGTATCGATCCCCGTATATTACATTTTTGGCAACGCGTTTAAAACATATAATTTCCTTGTCATTGCATGGGGGATTTTAGCAAGTTCAGTAGTTTATTTTACTATCAAGAAAAGAATAAATGTTTTTTCTGCCTCTTTCGCTGCTTTTTTACTTGTCATAGCACCTTTTTCGATCAGAGAACTTTTTATGATGGGTGGAATTCCACGACTTTTTTCCATCATTTTTTTCCCGATCTGCCTCTATCTTACACAAGATCTTTTTAAAAATAACGATCGCAGAAAGGCAATACTTCTCTTATCATTTTCCTTTTCGTTTTATATTCTCTTTCACGCACTTACCGCGTTTTTTTCTATGACGACGCTCTTCGTCTATATCATTCTTAGATACATTCTTGAAAAGAAGCTCTATATAAAACAAATCATTTCATACATTGCATCCATAGGACTGAGTGTGGCACTTTCAGCCTGGTGGCTCATTCCAGCATATTTTGGAAAGATGACACAGTTCTCTCCTAGAGAAGCGATAGTTATATGTTCCGTATCTCTGAAAGAGATCTTCGGTTTTAATTTCCATTTTTTAAGAGATTTTGGAAGTAGATATCTTGGTTTTTCTATCTTTATGTTAGCCTTGATCTCTGTAATAGTATTTAGAAATAGAGAAAAATTTGCAATATTCTTAACAGCAATCTACTGCATTATTTTTTCTTTAGGTGTGAATACACCTTTTTATGATACGATCTTTTATTCAAATCTCTTCTTCCCTGAAAGAGCGTTGAATGACGGAATTTTTTTATTAATATTGCTATCTTCAATGCTTTTTTTAGAGATCAAAAAATTCAAAATAAAAAAAAGAGCTATAATAGCATTTTTTATAATATTTTTATGTCTTTTAGATTTTTATCCTTCCTTACAGTTGATAAAAAATAGAGAAGAGCCTGAAGATATTATTTCTACTATTGAAAAAACTAACAGTGATGGCAGGATTGCATTTCTTGGAATATTGGATCCAGCAGCTACTTTTTATCCAGTCTTATTAAAAAGATACAGTGTTGATGGTTTTTATATACAGGGGACACTTCATAATAAAGACCTTACAGGGATAAACTTCGCTCTATCTAATGAGTATTATGCATATATTCTTAAACAATATGATAAGTGGAATGTTAGTTGTGTGGCAGTATCAGGCTACGATGAATTCGGTAAATTTTTAGAAGAAAATGGATTTTCAAAGAGATATACAGTTGAAAATATAGATCTTTATTGTAGAGATGCGAGGCTATATATAGAACCTCTCAAAAAAACGGCCATAGCCATAGGAAAATACAGCCAGACCGTTTCAATGGCGTTTCCAGAAGTAGCAGAAGGATATTCTGATTATATCGACGAGTACAGTATAGAATACCTCAAAAACTTCGACACCATTGTTTTCACAGGATTTTCTTTCCACGATAAACAGAGAGCTGAAGAGATTGTTGTAGAGCTCGCAGCAAGAGGTATCACCGTGGTGGTCGATCTCCAGGGTGCTGCAACGGAGTGGTACGAGACAACACCCTCTTTCTTGGGTGCGGATTCCCTCACTCTTGACGTTGAAGGAACAGTAGATCTCGTCACTGACGATGAAATACTCGCGACTCTCGAATTTGAGCCGTTCTCGTATGAGGGAGGACCATGGAGATCCCCTGTCTATCTGAATCTGGATAATGAGCTTCTGAAGATAAAAAAGGAAAATGAACTATATACGATCCTCGGATACAAAAGGATTAATGGAGAAGAAGTATATTTCATCGGGCTGAATCTCTTCTATCACACACTATTAACAAAAGATGCTGCTGCACGGGCGCTTCTCGCAGAGATATTGCAGTTGCACGAGAGAACAGTGAATGGGTTTAGCAGCGATAACTTTTCCATGGGAGATGAATCTGTCGTCTTCGAGTACACTGCAGAGAACGAGACATGGGCTGTCGTTAGTGTTACCTGGTCTCAAAACTGGAAAGGCTACATAGATGATCAAGATATAGAGATACATAATTTCGAGAATCTCATTCTTCTTCAATTACCTGAGGGCACACACAGGATATCAATAAGACAGGAGCGTACGAGCAGTAAGCAGTTCTCCTTGATAGTTTCACTTTTGGCTATATTGACAGCAGTATTCCTATTTTTTGAACCGTGGAAGTCAAAGAGATTTCACTTCCTTTAGTCCCGTTATTTCCACCGCATAGAGAACGACTCTATCTACAATAGCAAAGGCAAATGCCTTTTCCGCTCCGACCCCAAGAGAGACAAATACTGCAGATATAAAAGTCTCAACGATACCTAAACCCCCTACGGTGATTGGGAGAAATGACACGGAGAGAATGACCGGTTGCAAAAAAATGTAAAGGAAAGGAGAGATACCGAGAGAAAGAGCTTTTCCAATAAATATCCATCTTGCAGATGTGGCAATCCAGGAAGCAATGGTGAGCAATACGATCTGTGACGTGAGAGTTTTTTTATGCATCTCCTGAAAGCTGTCCATTGTTTTTAAAAAAAATTCTCGCTTGAACGGTATCAATGCAGTAAGTCGTTTGATTTTTTGCCAGCGTGATACAACAATTAATACTATAAATATCAGTACTGAAAATATCAGCGCCGCAGTGAGTGCACCATGAAGCTCCTGAGATTTCAGTGTTGCAATAAAATATGCAATGAGCACTATTGCCAGAGAAAACCGCAGTAAAAAATCCAGAACCTGTGTTGCGAGGATCACAGCGAGTATCTCTTTTTTGTGCTCGGGTTTTTCCTGAGAAAGAGGTACAGTAACGGATAAATATCCAACTTTTCCCGGCGTTATTTCAGCGAGCAACATTCCCAGCATATTGGACCAAAATAATTTTGAAAACAGAAAATGCATCTGAATTCCAGAAAACATTAGATTCAGTCTCCAACTCACTAAACAAAGTCCCAGAATATAGGAAAGTGCAGCAGGAATGAGCCAGATATACGATATGCGGGTAAGAATATTTACAAGATTCTCGTATCCGAGATTAACTACTATGAGAACGAGTATACCTACCCCAACCAAAAACTTTACGATCGATTTTACTTTCATTGTGTGACCCTCATTCTGAGTGCAAATATCACGTATGAGAGCAGTACCTTCAGTGAGATACGGAATTTAGATGTTCCCGCTTTTCTATTTCTCAGGAGAATTGGTATCTCTGTCATGTTCCTTGTTCGCGCCTTTGCGATCATTTCTACCTGAATCATAAAATCATCTCTCTGGAGTGTTATCTGTTTTAAGACATCTGTTCGCACCATCCGGTATCCTGTGGTGATGTCAGAAATGGACACACCGAGAATAATTTTCATGATCATGTTTCCCATCTTACTGATAAATCGTCTGGAGAATGGAACATTTTCCATACCTCCTCCACGAACATAACGCGAACCGATAACAATGTCGTACGCACTTATGGAGGCGATGAACTCAGGTATGGTATTAGGGTCGTGACTGAGATCACCATCCATGAAGAGTATAGCAGCGTACGTACCTAGTGCAAACGTTATCCCTGCTTTTAGTGCACCACCCATTCCTCTATTTTCCTCATATGTAACGATATAAATATTGTCAAATCTTACTGCCATTTCCTGCAACTTTGACAACGTTGAATCAGTGCTTCCGTCATTTACAGTTACAACATCGATGTTTAGATTGTTTTTTCGGATAACTTTTTCAACTTCTTTTACTAAAGGCAAAATGTTATCTTCTTCGTTGAAAAAGGGAATTATTATACAAAACAAGATATCACCAATCAATAGGGTAAAACCTTCATACTCATTCAGAGTAAAACTTCCATTTATATCTTTTTCCCTATCTCAACTTCTTTGCAGCGATATCACATGCAAGATACATAGGCTCAAACTCCTGAGAGACAGGAGGAGCATAGCAGTATTCTATATTTGCAAGGTTTTTTACGTTCATTTTATTCAATATGGCCAAGCACATAGCATCCATTCTTCCGACAAGAGCTTTTCCAATAATCTGAGATCCAAGAATTGTTCCTTCTTCATCAGCGAGTATCTTCACTATTATGTCTTTCCTTTCCATGTATTCAGGTTTCGTCTTTCCTCTATATTTTCCGGTGAGGACTTTTATGCCTTCTTTCTCAGCCCGTTCAGCGATCAATCCCGTGCTACCTATCTCCAATCCAAACAATTCCGTGATCGATGTATTTAACACAGGACCAAACTTAGCTTCTTTACCCGTTATATTCTCTGCTAGAACTTTAGCCTGCCTCACCGCAGTTGTAGCCAGCTGGCTCATTATAGGATTTCCTGTTATAAAATCTGTACATTCGACACAATCTCCACAGGCATAAACATCTTTAACATTCGTTTCCATCCTTTCATTTACCTTTATACCGTAATTCGTTTCTATTCCTAGTTTTTTGGCAAGATCGGTATTCGCTCTCACTCCCGAAGAGATTACAACTAGATCACATTCTATTTCTCTCGTATCCGTTCTGACTTTCTTTCCTATCTCCAAAACCTTTTCATTGAGGTAACTTTTAATTCCCTTATTTTCTAAATGTTTTTTAACTATCTCAGCCATATCTTTATCAAGCATTACGGGCAATACTCTGTCAAGCATTTCCACGACAGTTACGTTGATATTGTTTTTTACAAATGCATACGCTGTTTCCAGTCCTACCAATCCAGCACCTATGACAACCGCTTTTTTTATTCTCTTCATTTTTTCATGGATTTTTTTTGCATCGTCTATATTTTTAAAAACTATAATTTTTTCCGAATCAACACCCTCTATAGGTGGTACAAATGCATAGCTTCCAGTAGCTAAGATCAATTTATCATAATACATTTCAGTATTTTCATACATAACTTTTTTATTTTGAAAATCAATATTTTTTACTTTCTTACCCAGGATAAGGCCTATTTTCATTTTTTCATAAAATTTTTTATCCAGTGTCTGCAAAGCTTCAAAATTTTTTACGTCTCCAGAAAGTACAAAAGGCATTCCACATGGAGAGTACTCCCTGTAATTTTTTTCATTTATAATGAGTATCTCAGAATTCCTGTCTCTTTTTCTTATCTCTATGGCAGCTCTCGTACCGGCTGCTCCTCCGCCTACTATCACGATTTTCATGCTTTCGAATCTGTAAAGTATTTAATAAACCTATCTTATCATAATGCCCCATAAACCAGGCTTGTCACAGTTCTTTTGATCCCTTCTACCTCTCTTATCTTCATTATGAAGTGATTTATATTTTCTACAGCATCTGAAGTCACTTTTATTACCACGTCAAACTCTCCGTAGGTCATGTATGCTTCCTCTACTTTACATGATAGATAGTTAAGATCCATCAATTTTTCTTTGATTTCCTTTTCTTTTCCAGGTTCTACTATCATCTGTATAAATGCAATTACCATTGTATCATCTCCTTTTATTTTAGTTATCACTCCACATATTTATATTTTATCATTTCGAAATCTTTGCGCAATCCAAAACTTTAATATAGAGTTTTATCAAATATATAGTGATGTTTACTGTCAGAACAAAAAAATACAAGCTTCCCTTTTCCAGAGGAATTTTGGCACGATCGCTGACACGAGCCGGAATAGAAATAGTCGAGGCTTACCACATTGCGGAAGAAATAGGAGATGTACTCGAGAAGAAAAAAACTGAAGAGATACTTTCAGAGGAACTCATGGAGATTACATACATCTTGTTAAACGATAAGGGATACAAAAAGGAAGCAAAAAATTATCTTGTCTGGAGGAAATTCAGAGAGCTCGGAAAACCTATAATAGTCTTGATAGGCGGGGGTACGGGGGTAGGAAAATCCGCTATATCATCTGATCTCGGATACAGACTAGGTATAAGATCTATTATAGGCACAGATACTGTGAGAGAAGTTATGAAGAAGATAATCTCTAAGGGTCTTCTTCCAACACTGCACACATCTTCTTTCAAAGCTTACAGTACAGTAGAATCTCCAAGCCCATATATAAATAAAACAATATACGCCTTTGAGACGCAGGTTAAATATGTAAGCGTTGGAGTGGAAGCGGTGATCTCGAGAGCTATGCAGGAAGGTTTTAATCTCGTTATCAACGGGATTCATTTAGTCCCTGGATATATAGATATCAAGAAAGAAAATTCAAAGATATTCCATTTTGTTTTGTACTTAAAAGATAATGAGGAGCATATAAATAGATTTTATGCGAGATCTTATGGGACTAGCAGGAATGCAGAGTCTTACGTTAAAGAATTTAAAAGAATCCTTGAAATCCAGGAGTTCATAGTAAATAAAGCCAGAGAATACAATGTGCCTCTGATAGAAAACAGTTCTCTGGAAAAAAGTTTAGATTTTATAATAGATCATATAACAGGAGAGCTTACAAAGGAAGTGTGATATCATGTTTTTAGACATAGAAAAAGCCAAATCTCCTATAAAGCAGTTTATAACACGGGGAATTATTGGTATAGATAAGAATGAAACAATGAAAAACTCATGTAAAAAAATGATAGAGTTTGGAATATCGTCGCTTGCAGTTTTGGAAAATGGAAATATCGTAGGATTTTTGACTAAGAAAGATGTAATAAAAGGTATAGCTGAGGGACTGTCTGTCGATGTAAAAATAAACAAAATCATGAGCAAAAATTTAGTTTTTTGTGAGAGTTCGATGTCTATAGGAGAGGCTTTAGAGATAATGGCCAATTTCCAGGTAAGACACATACTTGTAAGAGAGAAAGGAGAGTTTATAGGTATCTTTTCATTAAAGGACATTATCGATCTGCAAAAATTCAATCTTGAGACACAGATTTCAAGTGATTAAATGAAAATAGCACACATATCAGATACTCATTTTCCTCAGATCATTAAAGAGAGTTTTGATAGAACTATTGAGAAGATAAACAGTTCTGATATTGAGTTCGTGATCCACACAGGCGATCTCGTAGATAGAGGATATTTACGAGAGTATGAAGAAGCGATTCGAAGTTTTTCCGCATTGAAAAAGCCCATAATATTTGTTCCGGGTAATCACGACGGAAAGAATGTAGGACTGAAATTATTTGAAAATCTCATAGGTCCTTTAAATGGGGTAAAAGAAGGTAAAGATTACGTGGTAATCTATCTCAACAGTGTTATTCCAGATATGAACGAAGGCAGGATCAGTAATTCAAATTTTCTATGGCTTAAAAAGACCTTGAGAAGGTATATAGATAAGGAGATTAAGATAGTCTGTTTTCATCATCATTTAGTTCCAGTGCCGAACACAGGGAGAGAACGAAATGTATTATTTAATTCTGGAGATGTACTGGACCTTTTACTAAAATATGGGGTGAATTTAGTTTTAAATGGTCATAAACATTATCCAAACGTCTACAAATTGGAGGATCTGATTATAGTTAACGCAGGCACGATGTGCAGCGTAAAAACAAGGTTGGGAGATAAGAACAGCTTCAATATAATAGAAATAGACGATAAAATTAAAGTAAAAACGTTAAGATTTGGTGAAATAAGAGAAAAGGAATACGAAAGAAAAAAAGAGAGGATATATAATGTTAACAGTGAAAAATTATTTAGAATAATTCAGATGGCAGGAACTTTCATAGATGATAGAGATATTTTTAATAAAAAAATGTTTCTAAATGCTTTTGAAAAAATAAAAACATTAAATCCTGATTTTGTCATCCACTGTGGAGATATAGTCAGTGAAGGCCTGAGAAAGAACTATACACTCGCATCTAAATATTTCAAAACTCCGATATTTTTTGTTCCCGGACCAAGAGATATTAATTATTTAGGTTATAGTTTATTTCCCAAGCATTTCAATTTCATAGAGACACACATAACAAAAAAAATAGCATTCAAATTCCTGAATTCTTCTCAATATGACTCTGAGATAGGTGTAATAGGTAAAGGTGAACTTGATAAGATAAAGCAATTCTCTAGAAATCCTTCAGAGTTTAAAGCCATCGTTTTACATCACAATTTACTTCCAATAGAAAATACAAGAGAAAAAGGACTTTTGGAAGATGCAGGTGACATGCTCTATGAACTTACAAGATTGAAAATCGATTTAATTCTTACGGGTCATTCTTCTCATCCTTCGGCAAGAAAGATCGAGAATACCTTAGTTGTTAATGCCAACTCTCTCTCATGCAAAAGACAGAGAAGTTTATTTGGGAACTCGTTTAATATCATAGACGTTTATAAAGATTTTATTTACGTATCCGAGATACAGAGTCTCTCAGGGTTTAGGCACGTTCTCGGGATATGGAAGAGAAAAATATAGCATTCATTTCGCCATTTTCGGTATCTCAACAAAGAATATACTGCCTCCCTCGGGATTGTTCTCTACCCAGGCTTTACCTCCGTGCAGATCTACTATCTTTTTTACTATCGCCAATCCGAGTCCAGATCCTTTAACGTCCACATCCCCTCTCTCAAATCTTTCAAATATTGCTTCTTTGAGTTCATCTGGAACTCCCTCCCCCCAATCTTTTATGCTTATTCTCCACTCATCTCCTCTATCTTCTATATCAATCTCTATTTTACCATTTTCTGGGGAATATTTTATAGCATTGTCTATTAAATTAAGAAAAACGTCTTCCAATATAGGATTTGCATCTACCGGGTATCTTCCCTTGGCTTTATAGATAGTTTCTACATTTTTTTCTTTAGATTTTTCTTCTAACTCTTTTAATGTTTCTTTTATGATATCTTCAAGATATTTTTTTTCAAACTTCTTCATATACGCTTTCTCCTGCAATTTAGAATAAAATTCTGCGTTTGTGACAAGATCAATCATTTTTTTTATACTTTTTTCCATTTCCCTAACATATTCCTTAATTTTTTCATCCTCTCTCATTTTTATTAACTCTGCATATCCTTTTATTACGGTAAGAGGATTTTTCAGGTCATGACTCAGTATGGAGGTAAATAGTTTTTGAAGTTCAGAAGATTTTTTTATCGTTTCCAGAAGTTTTGCATTTTCTATCGCGATCGCTGCTTGAGATGCCAGAGTTTCAAGTAATCTCTGATCTTCTTCTGCGAAAGCATTAAGTTCTTTGCTTTCAGCATCTAATACTCCGATAACTTTGTCTCCCACCTTTATGGGTACACATAGCTCTGATCTGGATCCTTTCAAGCCAAAAATATATCTTTCGTCTTTTCTTACATCCGGAATGTTCAGCGATTCTCTTGTCCTTACAACGTAAGCAGTAATACCTTTCTCACCAAATATCGGAATTATAGTATCCATCTTAGGTTCTTTCAAACCTCTGCATTCTTTCAGATATAATTCATCTTTTTCTTCATCTACTAAAAACAGATCAATATTACCAAAATTTAGAACCTTTTCCGCTGCATCTAATAAAATTTTTGAGATCTTATCCAAGTCCAAACTCAGACTCATCTCTCTTGACAAATCATATATTGCAGAGAGCTTTTCTTCTGTCTCTTTTTCTTTTGTTATATCTACTAGGACCCCCATTGTTCCAATGAACTTGTCTTCCTCAAACAAAGGAGTTGCAGAAACGATAGCAGGAACTTTTTCTTTATTTTTCCTGATCAGGAGTGTTTCATAAGAGGATACCCTTCCTCCTTTTCTTGTCTCAGTTTCTCTCTTCATGTGTTCATATTCAGAAGGATGGACGATATCGCTCCAGTGTTTCCCGATAAGTCCCTTTTGAGAGTAGCCCAGCATTTCCGCCATCCTTAGATTTGCATATACACAATTTCCTCTTTCATCTTCAACCCAGATTCCTTCGTTTAAAGAGCTTACAATCGTTTCATTGAACTCTTTCAAAGATGAAAGCTCTCTGAAAAGTCTTGCATTCTCAATTGCAATTGCTGCTTGAGATGCCAAAATTTGTAGCAATTCTAAATCTTTCTCATTAAAAGCATTGTACCTTTCACTTTCTGCATTTAGAACGCCAATTACTTTATTTTTAATTTTTAAAGGCACGCAGA
>JAGLWR010000140.1 GCA_023133315.1 Methanomicrobia archaeon
CTCTTCTATAGGTCAGAAATGCAGTGAGCACTGTAGGGATTATCATTATAACTCCTGAAATTACCCCTGCAAATAAGGATATTAAAGAAAGATCTATGACATTATAAGGAATATTCAAAATTTTGGCAAATATACTGGATGTAAACGCCAGAAGAAGACTCATGAAAAAGCTAAGAGAAAAAGAAGAAAGTATATTCTGGTCCAAAAGTTTTGTTCTTTTAAAATAAGGTTCAATCTGACCAAGATGCAGATAAGATCCCAATCTTGATCCAAAGGCTCCAAAAATATTTCCTCTCATGGCTATAGCTCCGGGAATGAGGATCAAAAGAGCAGGAATTAATGCTAAATTTGAAGAATAAACACCCATGAAATATCCTGTAAAAAGATTGCCAAACGTTGTGAACAGAAGAGCAAAAGAAGTTTCGTGCAGATCCTTAAAATTAGACTTCAGATAGTTTCTGATAATCTTTAAAGGCGGCAATATGATTATTTTTAAAATTAAGACTAATTTTATCTTTATTACCAGAATCTCTTTTTTCAGGCTTACTTTCAGCATCTGAAACACCGCCTTTAGAACTTGATTGAGTATTATTTTCTTCTGTCATATTTTCTTCATAAAAGAATAAGATTTTTCATATAAAAATGTATCGAAACTATACGGTGCAGCAAAATGAAAAAATGTTCATTTCTTCGTAATGTAGAAAATATAGTTTTTTATATTTTTAAGTACAATATAATAATTTTGAAGTACTTAACAGTAAACTTTTTAAAGAAAAGATATGATCTAGATCATGGATAAAGGATTTGTAAAGATCTTAAAAAATAGAAACTTCCTCTATCTGTGGACAGGACAATTTATCTCAAATGTTGGCGATAGATTTGCGTGGTTAGCTATGATAGTATTGGTTTATGATATTACGGGAAAAGCTGCAAATCTGGGATTTTTAATGATATTTTTGTCTTTACCTTCTCTGATATTTGGGAGTTTTGCAGGAGTTTTCGTCGACAGGTGGAATAGAAAGATGGTAATGATAATTTCTGATATCTTGAGAGGGATTCTGTATATATCTTTATCTTCTGTCACTATCATATCACAATATCTTGGAATAAATGAACTTTACTATGTGTATCTGGTGGCGTTTCTTTCTGCTGCAGTTACTCAATTCTTTTATCCTGCCAGAACCTCAACAATTCCCAATATCGTGGATGAGGAAGACCTCATGACAGCCAATTCCTTATCTCAAACGACATTATATATATCTATGGTTATAGGTCCCTCAATTGGAGGATTAACAATCGGATTATTTGGTGTGAATTCCGCATTTCTTATAAATGGTTTCTCTTTTTTCTTTTCTGCTTTTTGTATAGCATACATGAAAATAAAATCTATCATCAGAGAAGAAAAATTTGAAATATTAAAAGAATGGGCAGAAGGGTTCAGAATTTGTGTGAAGACAAAGCCTATCCTTTTTACTTTAATTCTTTTTTCATTCGTAATGCTCGCCGGCGGTGCTGCAAACGTACTGCTGTATCCGTTTGCCGTAGAATTCTTGGGTGCCGATAAAATAGGATACGGATTTTTAGTAGCCATGAATGGCATGGGCATGATTGGGGGAGCTATAGTATTAGGAAAGTATCTAAAAGATACGAAACTCGGAAAAATAATGTTATCCGGAATGTGCATCGGAGGATCCGGACTTGCTATGATGGGGATTTTGAAGAGTTTTTATATCTCTTTATTCTTATCTATTTTTATAGGAATTCTTAACGCTTTTATCTCCGTAACTTCCATCACATTATTCCAGAAATCAGTCGAAGATAAAAATAGAGGAAAAGTTTTCGGCATCACAGGAATGATCATAACAGTGTTCACTATACTTTCAATGGGAGCTGCTGGGTTTCTGGGCGATTATTTTGGAAGTGCCACTATCATAACTTTTGTGGGGGTAGGGATATTTTCCATAGGGCTCTTCGGAAAGTTCATTCCGGGATACAAAGAGACATGAGAGAAAACTTTAAGTAATTTTAAAAAAAGTAACGATATGAAAAAAATTGCCGTATTAGTCATCTTAATGATACTGGCTGTAGGATGTATAAGTGAGGAAGAGGAAACGCCGGAGACATCTCCTTCACCGTTAACAACGACACCTACAGTTACTACTCCGTCGCCGACAACTCCTGCATCCACCACACAGCCCCCTACCACGCCCACTCCAATTACACCACCAACAACTACTCCAGCGCCTGCCTCCTCACCAGTAGAGGGATATATCATACTGACCAACATATCACCGGATGATCCGTTTTACAAAGGGGTCCTGAAGCTCCGTGATTATCGGGAGGCTTCCATCGTTTCTTTTAATGGGGACGTACGAGAAACGCTCGAAGAGCTTCGCAGTAGGGATGTTATCTTTGTTGCAATCATGGTGCGGCCTGAGATGATCGATGAAGACTTTGCTTATGATGTGTTCCAATTGTCTAAAGAGGTCGATACAGGATACGAAACTGACTTTGCCTACGGTTTCATAACAGGCATAACTCCCGAAGATGTTCTGCAGTATGTGGAGAATGTTATTCTCTATGAAAGCGGACATGTTAAGCTGAACCCTGAATTCAGAACGATCTGGAGGACAGGTGAGAGAGCCGTTGGCGGAGGAGTGGGTGGATGGGGAGATCAGATGACGCAAGATGTGATTAATCTGTTTCGCCAACTTGGATTCGATGCCAGTCGGATAGATACAGATCAACTATCCACCAAGCAAGAGCTCCTCTCGGAGATAAGTCGGACTGGAGTTCTTCACTTCCTCTTACATGGCTCTCCGGGCACACTTCTGTGTGCTGGATCTGTCATCACTCATCTGGATATTCCTGAACTCCAAGAAGCTCTCTTTATTTTCAATTCCGGGTGTTATGGTGGATGTATATACAAGGCGTACAATCAGGGAATGTCTGCTCCCGATACATATGCTGAGAGGGCTTGGTACACAGAACCGAGCAAAACTCTGCCTCTTAATTTCCTCGAAAACGGCACACTAGCATACTTCGGTCACATGTGCATGTGGGGAGACAACAAATGGTCTCTCCATCTTATGGAGGCATTGGTTGCGAACAATGAGATCACAATCGGTGAAATGATAAAGGAATGGTATGATGTACCTTCAGGGCCAAGCATCATCAAGGGAGCAAGCAATCCAGACACGGAGGGAATGGACAGGAACAGGTTCACCTATGCAGCAGTAATACTGTACGGCGATCCAGCCTTGCACATCCTCATGTGAAGCATAGATCAATAGCAGTAAACTTTTACAAACAGGGATTCTATCGTGACAAATGGGAGTGTATTCTTTTAAAGAATGCAGTAAGATATCCAGATCTGTAGTAATGAGATTTTTTGTGTCAAGATGGGATAGAGAAAGATTTAAATAATTTTAAAAAAAGTAATAGCATGAAAAAATTTGCTTTGTTAATAGTTTTAATGATATTGGCTATGGCATGCATAAGCGAAAAAGAAACTCCACAGACACCGCCTCTGCCGCCGAACGGGACACCCGCAGTAACTACTCCGTCGCCGACAACTCCTG
>JAGLWR010000141.1 GCA_023133315.1 Methanomicrobia archaeon
GGTAAATATATTCTGGACGTCATATTTTTTTACGTAATCCAATATTTTAGATGTTATCTCATAGTGTCCAAAAACATCCACTGCCTGAGCTTCACCAGCAAGGAATATAATGTCTTTTTTTCCTTTATAATAATAAAATTCGTTTTTTATAAGTTCCAGTTCCGATTTTCTCTTTATCAGAGCCTGATGCGGCATGTAAGGTGAGTAAAGATCAGCGAACTTCTGAGCTTTCAGCTCAGAGATCATGTAATCCACGGCTATCTTACCGACAAGTCCTACCCCCGGGAGACCTTCTATGAGTACAGACTCTTTTAATTTCGGGTTGGCTGTTTCAATTATGAACGTTTCCATATTTTTTATTTTCATGTCGTGTATAAATATCTTTGTCTCCTCGGTTTTCTTCCGTCAAGATTTATGATGAGGGAATATAGATCTTTAGACTGGCGAGATTTTTCCACATGAAACCCTGCCAGCCATAGATGGTATCGCTCTTCGTAATAAGTAAAGTAGTTACATTATAAAGGTAATTTCAGTCTTCTTCATCTATTTTTTCCTTTATGAATTTTTTTATTTCCTCGACAGAATCAGTTTTCAGTCCATAATACTCTGCGAACTTTTTTGTCGTTGTTAACACATAGGTTCTTTCCTTTGGTTTTTTATTTATTAATCTCTGTTCTTCAAGTTTCTTTATGTGTAAATAAGCATGATTTCCTCTTATTTTTACGACATTTATCTGGGTTACCGGCTGTTTCAATGCTATTAATGCCAGTGTTTTCAGCAGGGACTTCGGTGTTTTGCTGGGAACATACTTTATTAACTCAGAGTACTGAGGTTTTAACTGCATCACATACTCATCTTCAACCGTATTTATTATTTCAATGGCCGTTTCTTTTTCAGAATACTCGTTTGAGAGTACGTTTAAGGCTTCTTCCACTTCTGATCTTCTCATGTTAAGTATCGAAGCTATTTTTCTGATACTTAAGGGTTCCCCGAATACAAATAGTACCGCTTCTACTTTTTCTTTCATTTATCCACCTATAGGCTTTATGTATATAGGTCCGAAAAATTCATTCTGGATCAGCTCTATTTTACTCTGCTGCTGCAGAAATAAAAGATATAAAAATGTTCTAGCTATCTCCAAAGGAGTTCTATCGAATATAAGATTTTCAAAACGTATGATTCCTTCCGCATCTACGGATTCTTTTATTAAAATATAAAGTTTTTGTATATATTTTTCAAGGTCTTTTTTATATACGTCTATTTTGATTATCTGTTTTATCTCTTTTTTTAAAATTTTTGGTTTTTTATCTTTTTTCTTCTCATAATCTTCCAATGCTTCAAGCAACGCTTCTAAAAGTGCTGGGAGAGTTATCTCCTTTGATTCCCTTCTTAACGGTGGAAGCACAGGGACCAACTCGATATCCTCTTCAAACTCTTCAGTTTTTTCATCTCTTTTCTTTGCGAGGATCGTTTCTGACTGCATTCTTATGAGGATCGCAGCCACGAGGATGGTCTTTCCAGAGACCCTCATGTCTATTCTTCTCGCTTCTTCTATCTTCTGAAGATATCTATTCGTGAGATCTACTATGTCAATGTTCCACGGATCGATCTCCTTCGTAATCACGAGATTCATCAGGATATCGATGGGACCCAGTGTATACTCCATGATCTTTCATAACGAAGCAGTTATAAATAAGTTGTGAATTCCTTATACGTGATACGAGCGAACGACACAAAAATTTTTAAACCGAAAAATGCAGCACTGTATAATTCAAAGATGCGGACATTAGACAAGAGAGGCAAGTGTATGAAAGAAAAAGTTATAGAAACCAGAGGATTGGTAAAACAGTTTGGCGCAAAACACTTATATTTTGTTTTAAAATGGAGGATATTATGATTCAGGATTCCGCTTTAATCTTAAAAAAAGCATACGAAAAAGGCGAAAACGTGAGCATAAAGGAAGCTAAGGAGATACTGGCACAGTCCGAGCTGATAGGCAGGCTTTTAACCGACCCGAAGCGGAAGCCTAATACTTTTGTAGGGCTCCGCGCCTACGAATGGCGGCTGTTGGAGCTCTCCGAAATCCCTTTTACTCATACCTTGGAAAAGGCGCAAGAGTGGCTTGAGCTGTTTATAGATAAATCTTATATTTCAGAAGGATTCTCATTAACGAAAGATAAGGACGGCTTGCTCGCGTGCCACAACGCTATGATTACTACTACCCTCTTAAAGATGGAATACGATGATAAAGATAAAATAAACGCTGGGATAAGCTGGATATTGAATTATCAGAGCGTTGGAAGGGATAAGGAATGTAAATGGACGGGCTCGGATCTCTTTACGAGATTTGGAGGCTGTATGAAGAAAATCCCCTGCTTTTACGGCGTGGTGAAGTCAATGGCTGCGCTCACCGAATACAAAAAGAGATTCGGAGGCTCTAAAAAGCTCGACAATAAGCTCAACCAAGGGCTGGAATATATCCTCAAACACAAGGTATTTAAGAGGCTTTCTACAGGCAAGCCCATAGAGCCCTCCATTATCGAGAATTTTTACCCTTATACCTATAAATCGAATATTATAGAAATCCTATCACTGCTTAAAGCAAACGGTCTGCTCGGTGACGAGCGCTGCAGCGAGGCGATAGAGATACTAAAACAAAAACAACGCCCCGATGGCTTCTGGCAGACGGATAGGTCCTACATGAAAACCTCGTGGGTAGATTTCGATAAACCGAAAAAGCCAGGGTCATGGATAAGTTATGTAATAAGCGGGTTGGTGCACGATTCTATCACGATCTAAATCCAGAAGAACCGAAAAGTATAAAAAGGTAAATGAGAAATTATATTCATTATGCCTACTGTCATCCTCTACAGGATGGCAGTATATTATTCGATACATTTTTAAGCTTATTGTTTTGAGATAACAAAAGAGTTAATTGATGCTTCGAAACAATAACAAGATGTTTAATGAATACACATCAATACTATTTTAGAGATTTGCTGGAGGGAGAATAGTTTTGATACGCTTTAAAAGAAGCTACTCTACCAGTAATAAATCTCCGAATATTTTTTAAGAACAAAAAAACCCCGCCGTGAATCACGACACATTTAAGCCATTGCTAGTAAGTAAGACCTGAAGACGTATCAGAACCATTATACCAAAAATATAAATATTATAAAAAGATAGACAAACTATGTTCAGTATTGAAGAAGGGGAAGAACTTGTTAGAATGGCAAGAAAAAACATTGAAAATTATTTATCTTCCGGAAACAAAATTGAGTTGAAAGAGGTAAAGGAAGAATATAAGAAAAAAATGGGGGTTTTTGTAACTTTAAAAAAGAATGAAAAATTGAGAGGATGTATAGGGTATCCTAGACCCGTTTTGCCTCTCATAGAAGCTCTTTTAGACGTTTCTATCAGCGCTGCTGTGAGAGACCCGAGATTTCCGCCCGTCAGTTTAAAAGAAATGGAAAAGATTACCGTAGAGATCACGATTTTAACCCCGCCGGAACTTATAA
>JAGLWR010000142.1 GCA_023133315.1 Methanomicrobia archaeon
CCCGTCGCTATCAGAACGTTTGTATACGGTCTTGTTTCCATAATGCTCTGCACGGTGGGGATTCCCCAGTCCCAGAAAAGTTCTGCTATCTCTTTTTGTGAGTTTTTTATCCTGTAATATTCTACGGCACTGAACGATGTTCCACCAAGTCCTCCGACATCTATTCCATCTAAGAAATTAAGTTTTTCAGCTGTTTCTCTTGATATTCCTGCTCCTGTCTCTTTTGCAATTATGAGAAATTTTACATTTTCCTTGAGGGATCGGAGAACTTTCAATCCTCCTTTAAAGTTCGTATCTCCCTCGGGCTGAACTATCTCCTGAAGAGCATTTAAATGTACAGCTAGAACATCTGCTTTTATAGACTCAACAGCTTTTTTTGCTTCTCTTTCCGTGTACCCAAGTATAAACTGAGGCAGACCAAGATTGGCAATAAGAAGTATGTTTTCGGCATTCTCTCTCACGGAGTACGTCTCCGTGAGGGAGGTATCCTCTATCATGGCTCTCTGGCTTCCGACACCCATTCCTATGTTAAATTTATCACAGACTCTGGCAATGTTCTCATTTATTTTTTTAGCTCTTTCCGTCCCCCCAGTTATAGCTGATACAATGAGGGGATAATCGAGATTTTTTCCAAAAATGTTTATCTTTGTATCCATCTCATCAAAATTTACCTCAGGAACTGAGTTGTGGATAAATTCCACGTCCTCGAACCCCGCCGTTTTAAAACTCTGCACATTTTTCTTTAAAGAATAATTTATATGATCATCCTTTCTTTTTTTCGTTTTTTTAACATCCACCATAAAACCACCTACACTTCAAAGTTCCAGAACTTGTCACCTACATAATGAAGCGTCTTGATTACCTTTCCTTCTTTTTTTTCAGATAGCTCCTTACTATTTACTAAAGATATCCCTATACTTAAAATTTTCCCGTTTTTTTCGTCACCGACAAAAACAAAATTGTCTCTTTCAAAATCTCCGATCTCTACAATTCCAGGTGCCATCACATCAGCTCCGTTTGCAATATAGGGAACAGCCCCCATATCAACTACAACATAATTTCTAAAATCTTTTATGTTTCTTTTCATAACTATTTTCAGGGACGGGACTATCATATCCTCCAAAACTAAAAAACTTGGTAATTTATCTACAAGTATTATTTCCCATCTATTAGAAAGTATGCATTTTTCATATTCTCCATCTATGACGAGATCTTCACCAAGTTTTTCCTTTATGTACTCCTTTAATTTTTTAACTTCACTTTTTTTTAATGAATGTCTTTTCTTTATCTTCCACTCCATTTAATACTCCTCGTACAAAAAATGATTTTTCCGATAACTTTAAATATTCTTTGGTACAAAAAAGAAGAAAGGTGTTCAAATGGCAGAAAAACCACTCGATATCATACATAAATCAATAGACGGAGTAGTGCTGATAGAGTTAAAAGGCGGGAGAGAGTTCAGAGGAACACTGAAAGGCTACGATATTCATATGAATCTTGTTCTTAAAGACGCAGAAGAACTTGTAAATGGAGAAATAGTAAGGAATTTTGGATATGTAGTGATTAGAGGCGATAGTGTAGTTTTAATCTCTCCCAGCATACGGTGATCGTGTGAGTAAAGGTACGGCTTCCTTCGGGAAAAGGAATAAAAAAACACATATAATATGCAGGAGATGCGGCAAACGTTCTTATAAAGTCACGAAGGGGTATTGTGCTTCCTGCGGATACGGAAGATCTTCAAAGATGAGAAATTATGCCTGGGCAAGATAATTTTCATGAAATTAATAATCGTTTCTAGAAAAGATACCGCTTCTTTAAATATCTTTTCAAATCTGCTCAATTATGGATATAAAGAGATTTCTGAAGGATACTACAAGAAAAATAATGCAGTAATAGCTCTGATCAATGAAGACTCTATCTTTGCTAATTATATTGAAAAAAAAATTGAAAAAGATATAAACATAAAATTTGATTCCATAATATTTGCTTCGAGACACTCGTCTGAAAAGAAGATCCCCACACTCACGGCTCATACTCCAGGAAATTTTGGTAAGGCAGATTATGGTGGTAAAGATGGAGAACTCTGTTTTTCGATGCCCGAAGCCAATAAAAAAGCTGTACAAAAAATGAATGAATTGTCACCTCAAGATTATGCTGTTTCTATGGAAGCCACACATCACGGCCCTATAACAGATCTGCCTTCAGTGTTTGTAGAGATAGGAAGCTCTGAAGAAAACTGGAAAGATGAAAAAGCTGGAGAGGTTGTGGCAGAAGTGATTCAATCACTTCTGGATCTCAAGCCTAAGAAAAAAGCTGTAGGGATCGGAGGAGGCCATTACTGCCCCAAATTTACCGAACTGGCATTAAAAACCGAGATAGCCGTGGGCCACGTTCTTCCAAAATACGTGGAGATAACGGAAGAAACTATAAAGAAAGCCTTGGAGAAAAATTCGGGAGTGGATCTCGTAGTCATGGATTGGAAAGGAACGCCTAAGAGATCTATCATCAAAAATACTGTAGAGGATTTGGGATATGAAGTAGTTAAAGCCAAGAATTTACTTTAATTTTCTGATCATTATCAACCCGAGCAATCCCATGATCACAGCTGCAAAAATGGCAACATACGGGACAAGATTTCTTTCACTTTCAGGCCACATGCCTCTTCCCTCTTTTTTGGCTTCCCTTTCCAGTTCTATGAACTCTTCCCTGTATTTAAAATCAAACTCAGGCATAGCCCTCGCATACCCTTTTTCAATCATCGTCCTGTTGATCATTTCTTGGTTTACATAGATATATGCCAAAAGTCGTTCGTATTTGTCTCTTCTTTCCCAGTCGTACTCCAGAGAAACATCCTTATAAAGAACTCTATCTTCCATGTACAGCTTTGCTTTCACTCCCCACTCATACAGATAATCCTCATCAAGTCCAAATTTTTCTGTATCGGTAACTTTGTAATACTCAGGTGTATCTATCCCAATAAGTCTCACTGTCTCACCGTTATCGAGGAGAAGCGTGTCTCCATCTATAACTCTCTCAACTCTTTCACATACTGCCTGTGGAACCAAGAGTAAGAGCACCACAACAACCCACTTCGTTTTCATGATCTTTTTGAAATATGTAGGTTTATAAAGGTTGGGTTTCAACGCTACACTTCAACACAAAGTTTTTAAATAGACCCATCAAACACTATAGAGGTAATACCTATGGCGACGTTAAGACCTGGAAGAATAGACAGAAGAACAAATAATCCCAGTTACACACGAAGGGAGTACATAAGGGTACTGCCACACATAAAAATATCACATTTTGATATGGGCAGTAATGATACGTTTCCTTACGAGGTATCATTAATAGTGAAAAATGATGTCCAGATACGGCACAACTCTCTGGAAGCTGCACGAATAGCAGCAAACAGATACATGGAAAAGATAAGTGGAGAAGAGTATCATTTAAAGATAAGAGT
>JAGLWR010000143.1 GCA_023133315.1 Methanomicrobia archaeon
GCTTTGAGATCGTTTGCTTCGATTTCGTCCAAAACTAAGCATCCATTCTCTGTAAATACTTCAAGAGTTCCTACTTTAGTATTTTTGATATCTATTCTCCCTCTCTCATTCTTCCCATCGATTTTTTTAAATTCTAGATCTTTCATGACGAGTTTGCCATTTTCTGTTTTCAGTATAATTTCTTCGCCTTTTAGGCCCGAAAGAGTTATGGCACCATTCTCACTCTTGGCTTTAATTGTGTAGCTTTTCTCGGGAAGTGTTGCTATTATATCCACTGTATTAGTTGCACGGATCAGTAACCTATCCTTCTCCTGATCTATCTTTACATCAATATCTTCAAACTTTTCTTCAGATGTTTCCTGATTTCTTGCTCTGACTCTTTTCCTAATGAGAACTTTATACTCGTCGTTTTCAGATTTTTTTAAGTCTATTTTGCCATTTTCAACTTCAAAATCTATTTCAACATCTTTAGAATCAAATTTTCCTTTTATTACGTCTTCTTTTGCAAATTCATTCTTTGTATACCACTCTTTTTTATACAAACACTTTTCAAGGCTCTTTTCAACCTTTTCTCTGATCATGTCCCCCATGTCTGCGCAACTATAGTATTCACCTATTTTTTCCATTTCCTTTTCATATTTCGACTTTAATTCTTTGAAAGCATCTTCGCTTATCTCTTTCTTCTTATAAAGCTTCTCTAAATCTCCAAGCATCTTTGTTATTATGTCGCTTTTTATCTTGTCTTTCTCTCTCATTACATCGCCAATATTATCTATAAATATCCCATATATAAGCTTTTTTGTACAAATTACCGTATGTTTTATCGTTTTCGCGAAAATGAAAAACGAAAGGATTATATAGTGGTGGTCACTACGCGAATTATGTTGAGTATCGTCCAAGCTCTTGCCAATGATTATAGACTAAAAATAATGGAACTGCTTTCGAAAGATGACATGAGCCCCAAAGAACTTGAAGGAAAACTTGATATAACTAGAGGCGGATTAGAAAGGCATTTATCTACACTTTTAAACTGTGATTTAATAAAGAAAAGAAGTATTGTGGAAAAAGGTAAAGTGAGAGTATACTTTTGCCTAGATGAACCTTCCAGAGTCTTTTTTGAAAAATTAAAAGAAGATACATCCACATTCAAACTGCAAAAATCTAAAAATGTAGAGGAAAAATTAAAGCTCTTGTCTCTCGAGTTCGATAATATAAAAAATGCCTTGAGAGAAGTAGAAGAATCATACAATAATAAGAAAATAGACGAAAACGATTATCTTGAGCTGAAAAGAGAGTATATATCCAAGATGGTTAAAATAGAGAAAGAAATAGCTATTCTTTTAGAAGTATAAAGTGAACTTAACGAAAAGTTTTTAAACGGCTCAACTTAAGTGATCTTGACAAACGTAAAGTACCAAGATCATGTAGGTGAGTAAATGGGTAAAAATATAGTGGAGAAGATTTTAGAAAAACATATTGTCGATGGTAAGTTGGAAAAGGGCACGGAAATCGGGATAAAAATAGATCAGACATTAACACAAGATGCAACAGGAACAATGGCATATTTACAGTTTGAAACACTGGGATTTTCTGAAGTGAAAACAGAACTTTCTGTAAGTTACATAGACCACAATACAGTGCAGGTAGGATTTGAAAATTTTGACGACCACAAGTACCTCACCAGTGTTGCCAAAAAATACGGGATAATCCTCTCACGGGCAGGAAATGGGATCTGCCATCAGGTACATTTAGAACGGTTTGCACGGCCTGGAAAAACACTGGTAGGAAGTGACAGCCACACCCCCACAGCTGGTGGAGTAGGAAGCTTTGCCATGGGTGCTGGAGGATTGGACGTTGCTGTTGCCATGGGAGGAGGACCTTTTTACATCACGTGCCCCAAGGTTATAAAAGTTGAACTTAAGGGAAAACTGACCAAGTGGGTCTCTGCAAAAGATGTGATTCTCAAAGTTCTGGAAATTCTCACTACGAAGGGAAATGTCGGATGCGTACTGGAATATGGAGGAGAGGGTATTAAAACACTCTCAGTACCTGAAAGAGCTACCATTACCAATATGGGAGCAGAAACTGGAGTGACCACATCTATCTTTCCGAGTGATGAGGTAACAAAGGAATTTCTGAAAGCACAGGACAGAGAGGATCAGTGGGTCGAACTGAAAGCGGATCCTGACGCAGAATACGATAAAATAATTGAAATAAATTTGAGTGAGCTGGAGCCTCTCGCAGCATGTCCTCACAGCCCGGGGAACATCAAGACTGTGAGTGAGATTGAAGGGATAAAGGTGGATCAGGTTTCGATAGGATCCTGCACCAACTCCTCGTACAGAGATCTCATGACGGCAGCCGAGGTCTTGAAAGGAAAAGTCGCGCACTTTGGGCTCGAGTTCGGTGTTGCTCCGGGATCAAAACAGGTTTTAGAAATGATCGCAGAAAACGGTGCATTGAAAAATCTGATAGTGAGCGGTGCACGAATTTTGGAATCTGCCTGCGGATTCTGTATCGGTAACAGCTTTGCACCCGGTACGGATTCAGTATCACTGAGAACGAGTAACAGGAATTTTGAAGGACGATCTGGAACAAAATCGGCTCAGGTGTATTTAGTAAGCCCAGAAACTGCCGCTGCTGCGGTGATCACAGGAAAAATCACTGACCCAAGAAAATTGGAAAAAGAGTACGGCATACCGTATCCTGATGTGAAACTGCCGGAGAAATTTATTATCGATGACTCCTCGTTTATATTCCCCTTACCTGAGGAGGAACGGGGAAAGATAGAAATTCTCAGAGGGCCCAATATAAAACCAGCACCGAAGAATGATCCGTTGTCTTCTACGATAAAGGGTGAAGTGCTGCTCAAAGTTGGCGACAAAATTACCACAGACCACATAATCCCCGCAGGTTCACGAATGAAATATCGATCTAATGTTCCAAAGTACGCTGAGTTCGTGTTTGAAATCGTGGATAACACCTTCCCGCAGAGAGCATTAGGAAATAAAGAAAAAGGTACTAATAATATAGTAGTGGGAGGATTGAGCTACGGACAGGGATCATCACGAGAGCATGCTGCTCTCTGTCCCATGTATCTTGGTGTAAAAGCAGTCCTTGCCATGTCTATAGAGCGAATTCACCACGCGAATCTCGTAAATTTTGGGATACTTCCTCTGGTATTCAAAAGTGAGGGAGACTACACTGCAGTAGAACAGGGCGATTCGTTGGAAATGCCAAAAATAACTGAAGAAATAAAGGCTGGAAAGGAGATCACTGTAAGAAATTTAACAAAAAATAAAGAATTTAAGGTAAAATATGAGCTTTCTGAAAGACAGATTGAGATAATTTTAGCTGGGGGTTTACTGCCCTATACAGCTGGTAATAGGTGATTGAATGGCAGAGAAAGGAATTAGAGAATACGATGC
>JAGLWR010000144.1 GCA_023133315.1 Methanomicrobia archaeon
ACATACCCCTCGAAAATTTCTCAATTTTCCTATTGCAAGAAGAAGTCCGGAGGCGCCCACAATTGCAGCTCCTACGTCCTCTCTAAAGATTAATCTGGAATCGATATTGAAAAATCTCTTGATCATTTCCTGATCGATCCCCGAACTCAAAACTCTCGGTTCTTTAACTTCTCTTCCTCCCGTTGAGTATCCTCCCAAAGTATAGATCTCCTTTACATCATGTTTTTCTAAAAAATCGAGTATTTTTTGAACGACTTCATAATGTCCATACGGGTTTGTAGGAGGTACCTGAGTATCACCTGTCAAGATTATAAGATCTTTTTTCCCTTTATGATAATAAAACTCATCTCTTACAAGTCTGAGACTGGAATCTTTCTCTATAATTACCTGATGTGGAAAATATGGAGAGTATAAGTCAGCAAATTTTTTTGCTTTAAACTCAGATATGAGATACTCCGCAGCTATTTTTCCTATCAAGCCTATACCTGGTAAACCTTCTATTAAAATTGGGTTTTTCAAGCTTATTTTTTCAAGCTCGATGATTTCAGTCTTCATTCCCCCCCCTCATCAATTTTAGTTTTCTTCTATATTTTCCGTACTTATCCACCAAAGAAAATTTTGGAGGCTTGGGATAGTATGTTTGCGAATGGCATTCTGGACATTCTGGTTTAAAAGTATACGTTCCACATTGAAAACATTTTTTTATCTTCATTTTTTCACTTTTTAATCCTCACAAACTCTACCTTTCCATCGTGTTCATGCATAAATTTTGAGACGTTATCTGTGTATTCAGTTAGAACAGCTTCCGCTGTTTTATAATCAGAACTTGTTACTTTCACAGAGTATTTTGGAGATCCTAAAAGTTTTACTTCTATTTCAGGAACATTGATTTTTAAAGCATTTTTTATTACTTGTATTCCATCGAATTCATAACACTCTATTGTAAGATCAGCTCGTATCTCCACCTTCTGAACTTCAAAAGTAGATAATATAAGTTCATAAAGTTCATCTATATATTCTTCTGGTATTTTTCCTTTGAAAACTTTTTTTCCATCTATGAGAGCATTTTCAAAAGCTTCGTACAGATACTCGTACTCCTCACTCAGTGGTTTTGATATCTTCTCAATGACAACGTTCATTGGAATGTTATTTTTTTCTGCAAAATACTCTAAGAGCTTAATACCTTTTTTCTCCTGTTTATGCTGTTGGATAGTTATTTTTTTCTGTTGTACACTTACCCTTCTCAGTGAAAGATTTATATGCCCCTTTGAAGGTTCCACTTTTAAAACTTTGGTGACAACTTTCTGTCCCATTTTAACATGATTTCTTATATTTTTTACCCAGCCGGAAGATATCTCTCGTATAGAGATCATCCCTTCTTTATCGTACTCGTCAAGGTTGACTATGGCCCCATAAGGATGTATTTCTATTACGGTGCCTATTACAAACTCACCTTCTTCGGGGTATCTATCCATTTTATTCCAACTCCTCTACTACCTTCCCATTTAATTTCCCCAGGCCACCTCTTGGCTCTACCAGAGTTTTACCGCAGACTAAACACCGTATTGTTGTTGCAGGCTTATTAAAAACTACCTGTTCATTTCCACAATCCTGACACTTTATTTTAATAAATTTAGATCTTGGTTTAACTATCATATTATCACACTATCTCAAAACTTTTTACTCTAAATCCACTTTTTGTATGCATTTTTTTGCAGACACTGCAAATATACCTTACATCACGTCTTCTTGTAGACTTTTCACCTTTTGGTTTTGGTCTTGGATAACCTCTATATCCTTTTGTTTTTCTTCTGAATCTCCTCTGACCTTGCTTTAACTCCCCTCTTTTTCGTGGTTTTTGTATTTTGATCGTATGTTCTGTATGTTTTTTACAGTGAGGACAATAAATTCTCATCGTTTTCGGTATTTTCATTTTCCTTCACCTTTTATACCTAGTTTAGTTTTTATGAGCAGTACTCCTACTTCTGTCGGCAGTTCTACGTCTTCATCTTTCTTAAAGGGTCCATATACCTTAAGATCGGGACCTATTATCTCAGGAAGATCTTTTTTCAATCTCACTTTTAATGTTCTCGGTACAGGTTCTGTAACCAATGTTTTTTTATACTTTTTTATTAACTCGGAAATCTCCTTAAAAACCTTTTCCTCTTCGAGTATGAAGTTTTGATCGTTAAGGTTCACTATCTTCTTCAATCTCAATAGAAGAAGCTCAGAAAATTTGGTTTTGACAACACGTAACTCCCTCTGAATAACTTTTTTCTCGAATCCCTTCTTAGTTTCTATTTTGTTTTTCAGACTTTCTATATAATTCAAAACATCGGGGCAGAAATTAGGAGGCAGTTTTTGTAATCTTACTTCTTCTTTTTCTGTTTTCAATAGATCCTCTATCATTCTCTTTCAATCCTGGGAGCCAAAATGAACTTTACTTTAGCTTTATCTATCTCAAACTCGAGTAGCAATGGAACATCCGAGCCGAGTTTTATTACCATTGTGCCGTAAATAGATTTGGAGATATCTGAGAGGTAACTGAGATTAAACGTAGCTTTGGCATCTTCTTTAACGTCATACTCTATCATCGAATCTTTTTCATTGACTGTCTCAATATCACTCGTATCCCCCTGTGCCTTTATCAAAAAATTATCTTTTTTTGCTTCAAATGTAATATGATCTGCAACGACCGACGCATCTTTAATCCCATCCTGGAAAATCTCTGAATTTAGCTCAACAGTAGCAGTAAATGGAATTTCTGGGAGTTTTGATCTCTTTTCCAGAATGTCAATAATGGGGAGCCCGAATTTTCTCTTTGATTCACCAATAAATGTCATATGTATCCTTGATTCCTCTGCATTCATGATCAAGATATCACTGGGCTTGGATCTATTCATTATTTTTCTCATTTCGTCCATATCTATACCGAGAGAGATCTCTTTATCGACAGAAAACTCATCGAACATCTCTTTCGGAATCTCGATGTCAAGCATTGATATATGTGATGGATCCATCGCTCTCATATAGATCCCCTGTTCCTTTACCTCGAAAGGAGCTTCTTCTATTATGCTACTTACTGTATTCACAATGTCTCTCCACAATTTTGCCTCAAGTTTAGCATTGAACATAATAAAAAATGTGAAGTATAATATATAAACCTTTTTCAGATCGCGACAGATAAGATATTTATATCTTCTAAATATAATTTTTTTATGAAGCCGCCGTGCTATTTACTAATTGATAAGATCTTTCCCGTAGTGAAGATACTGGCGGCTAAGAGTTTATATGAAAAATATGAAAAAACACAGAAAGAAATAGCGAAAGGATTGAATGTCAGTCAATCCATGGTGAGCAAATATTTAAAAGAAGAAAGAGTTTTTGATGAAGAAATCTTAAAAATAAGCGAAAAAATAGCTA